>CAZFEA010000178.1:0-7264 GCA_964518085.1 uncultured Dehalococcoidia bacterium | reverse complement strand
TCCGCCTATTGCGCCTCGAAAGGGGCCATTATCGCTTTAACCCGCCAGCTAGCTCTGGACTACGGAAAGCACAATATCCGGGTGAACTGTATCTGTCCCGGCATGACCCTGACACCGCGGATCAAGAAATACGTTGAGCGGGGCATTGCCAAACCGGAGGCGATGGTCGCCCGGGTCCCCATGGGCCGCCTGGCGCAACCGGAAGATATAGGCAAAGTGGTGCTATTCCTGGCCTCTGACGATGCCTCCTACGTTACCGGCACGGTGCAGGTCGTGGATGGCGGCCGGTTGACCCAGTAGTATGCGGCATTGACATTATTTTTGGGATTACGCTACAATCGTTGCAAACTGATTGTTGAGTGGGTTATGCGGGACCGACGCTCACGCGCCACCGGCATTATCAAAGACAACCTTACGAGGCCATCTCACAACCGCAAGAAGGCGCCCAACCGGGCCGGGCAACAAATGAAAAGGGGGACAAAAATGAGTAAGTTCTGGAGTTGGCTATCAATCATTTTCCTGGCGGCCGGGCTGCTGATAGCCTGTGGACAACCGGCGGCGCCGGGAAATATGATAACATCCCCTGCCGCCAAGCAAGAGAAGCCAGCGCCTCCGGGCGGCTGGCAACAGAAGTGGGAGACCGCCATCAGGGAGGCCAAAAAAGAAGGGAAGGTAGTGGTCTACACCATCACCGGGGCTAACGTGAGAGCGGCCTTGACCGGGGCTTTCCAGGAAAAATACGGCATCGAAGTAGAGTTCGTTGCCGGCCCAACCTCGGAAATCGCCAACAAGCTCATCACTGAACAGGAAAGGGGACTGAGAATAGCCGACGCGGTGATAGCCGGGGGCGGTACGCTCCTGACGGTGCTCAAGCCAAAGGGAACACTGGCGCCGATGGAACCTTTTCTTATCCTTCCCGAGGTGACCGATACCAGGCTGTGGTTAGGCCAGCAACTGTTCCACGATAAAGACAAGACCGGGGTGGGGTTCATGTCCTCCTATATGCGGTACGTGATCCGCAACACCGATGTGGTCAAGCCGGATGAAGTTACAAAATACGAGGACCTGCTCAAACCCCAGTTCAAGGGAAAGATAGTAATGATGGACCCAACCATGACCGGGGCCACTTTGTCCTGGAGTTCCGGCCTGGCGCGGAACCGGGGTATCGAACAGACTAAAGACTTCCTGCGCGCCCTGGTCAAACAGGAACCCACGCTCAGCCGGGACGTCCGTTTTATTTACGAGAACGTGGCCAAGGGTAAGTACTCCATAGGCATGGAGGCCAGGCCCGAAGCGATGGCCGAGTTTCAGTCGGTTGGCGCACCGTTAGCCTACGCCAAAATAAATGAGATCAGCAAACTGGCGCCCAGCAACGCGGTGGTCAGCCTGGCAAGCCAGCCGGCGCATCCCAATGCCGCCACCGTTTTCGTAAACTGGCTGCTCAGCAAGGAAGGACAAACCGTCGCTTCAAGCAAGGGATGGGGGGCGCCAAGCTCGCGGCAAGACGTCCCCCGGGAAGGTCTGTCGTCGTGGCTCTTCCCCGGGCCAGACGAGAAATTCTTCGTCCAGGACGAGCCGGACTACCTGATGCAGGGTGAGATGCGACTGGTGAACATCGAGATTTTCGCTCCCCTGAGGAAGTAATCGTCATTGCGAGTCCGGACGCGTTGGGACGAAGCAACCCCGCGAGGGCGCACTAAAACTGTCATTGCGAATGCAGTGAAGCCATCCCGACCTTGACTAGTCAAGCCACGTTCTTGTTTGTCTATGCCCTCAGGGATTGCTTCGTCCCCTCAACTGGCGGACTTCTATTTGATGGTTGCTCAGCAGCTTTTCCAGCGATGGGCTGAGCTTGCCGGACCTGGCCGGCTGCGCCTGGTATTCCATGTCCGTTTCAGAAACCGGACTGGGTACGTTCGAGGCGACGGATGGTCCACCAACAGTACTCGAAAGTGAGAACAACACCATCGCAAGGGCAAGCATGCGGACAACTTTTCTCATGACGCCTCCTATTACGGATTCAGTTTATTACCGCTCGGGTTCTGCCCCGTTCAAATCCGAGGTGATCGATGAGAACGAAGGCCAAAGCCCCCTTCTGGACCAAATTGCTCCTGCTGATCCTGATAACCTGGGATGGGGAAAGCGGCTGGTAGCCCACTTCCCCCAACGGGAATACGCTCCGAAGTTCCACGACTCCATCACGCCAATCAACCCTCACCATCGTCGACCTGGGAAAGACCACAATAGAGAGGTCCTTGCTGTAATCCGTTTCCAGCATTGCGCGCAGCGATTCTGGAATGGAGGGAATTCGCGGGGCGGGAGGACGCTTCCCTTGGCCGTCGGTCGGTGTGGGGAGATTGGGACGCCCAGCGGAGATGAGCTCATCGACGAGAGACCTGGCCGCCTCTTCGCTGTCGATGATTCTGAACAGGCCCGGCTTCGTTGTGCCTAATCCAGTGCTCCCAATCCCCAAATTCTCGAAGGGAACAGGCACCATCTTCTTTCCTTCTTCATTAGGCATGTCCCTTGCCCTCACCACTTCCGCTCCATCCAGGTTTAAAAGGACAAAGTCGTGGGTTTTTCCAGGAGAGAACTGGTTTCTCGCCATCCGGATGGCGTGATAAGCGGTTCGAGTCGTGGCCGGCCTCAGCGTCTCCCCAGGCTCATAGACCAGCGCCTTCAGGTGGACCGTCCCGTCTTCTGCCTTTGTCACTTCCTCAATCCGCAGGTCACCGTCCGGTCTCATGGCGCTGGAACTGAAAGCAATAACCACGAAGTACCTGCCGAAGTCTACCCTGGTGATATCTTCAAAGGCCTTCTCGGACACCCGGTACAGGTCCCCGCCAAGCGGATTCAACCCCCGCAGCCTGAGCACCTCCAGGTCCCTGCTGTCCTCGACAAAAAACAACTGCGGCTTTGTCACCGGAAAGGAACGGTATTGCCGTCCCTCGTAGTAGCCCTGGTCTATGGTGATGTACAGCGGTTCCTCACCCGGCGGCAGGGGCGACGGCTCGGGCGCCAGCGTCGGCAATGGGGCCGGCGACGGCGTCAACGGGGACGGCCCAGCGGGTGCGGGCTCTGGCGGGGTCAACGGCGTGGGTAACAGCGCCGGCGGGGGCGATACCGGCGGCGCCTCGACGGTGCGGGCCTCCTCGCAACCGGCGGCCAAAAGGAGCGCCGCCAGCAGACCGACCACCGGCGCCAGCTAGACCCGTCCAGCGGTACCACAGCATCCCGCTGTCCATGACATCCGGGCTAGACGCCTACGTATTACCATCGGACAGAAACTCACGGAACCCTGACTACCGGATGACTGCTCCTCCTCCCCAGACTCTTGAGAAGTATAAGCAGAAATGCTCCGCCGATGCAAGGTCGAATTGGGGGGGGCTTTGCGGGTGCCTGGACCAGCTAATACCCCTTAAACTCTATCAGTTGGGATTGGTTCATACTATTTTCTCTCTCTTTCGCCATATTTTTGTAATGCCCTATCGGTATCTTCGGCCTCAGAGACATCCGGGCCACATCATTGACCTGCCCAGGGGCACACCTCTCTCTTGTCTGTTTTCCCCAGGGCGAAACTTGACACCCCAGCTTTGGGTGGGGTATGCTCATATCCGCGCCAACCGGTTTTGAAAGGGGCTCCACCCGGAGTTGAAAGACCTTACCCCCTTAGAGCAAAAACTGAACGTCGATTTCCAGGACAAGTCCACCCTGCAACAGGCCCTGTTGCATAGCTCTTTTCTGAACGAGAATCCCCATTCCCATCTGCCATCCAATGAGCGGCTGGAGTTCCTGGGCGATGCGCTGATCGGCCTGGTGGTGGCTCGCGAGCTTTACTTGAGCTATCCCGACCTCTCCGAGGGACCTATGACCCGATTTCGGGCTTCCATCATCAACGGCGAGGTACTGGCGCGCCTGGCCCGGGAGCTCGGCGTCCCGGAATTCCTGGTACTGGGAAAGGGTGAAGAGCTGGACGGCGGACGGCAAAAGGAACGCAATCTGGCCGGCGCCTTCGAAGCCGTACTGGGGGCAATCCTGGTAGACCAGGGCTTCGAGGCCGCCAACCAGGCGGCGTTGAATCTCCTGGGCGAGGAAATGAAGAAGGCGGTAGAGGGCAAGGCCGGGTTCGATGCCAAGTCGGAACTGCAGGAACTCCTGCAGAGAATCTACAAGCAGACACCGGCTTACCGGGTTGTCGCAATGGAGGGGCCGGAGCACCAGCGGCGTTTTACCGCCCAGGTTTTTGCCGGCGACGAACTGTTGGGCGCGGGCACGGGGCCGAGCAAACACAAGGCGGAACGGGAGGCAGCCCGGGATGCGCTGGAGAAGCTAAGGGGACTTCATTCCGAATTCATTTCGGAATCCTGTGTCGGTCCAGCAGATGCTGAAACCATCGCCCATGCCCCCGAGTCGCACAATCAAGCATGAAAATGGCCCGTCGTTGCGAGCAGGCCCAATTTCCTTCCCCCTTTCGCAAAAAGGGGGATACAGGGGGATTTGCCCTTTCAGTTTGGAAATCCCCCTTAGTCCCCCTTTTTCAAAGGGGGAGACGGCTGATCGCTCCCTCATGACATTTGAATCAGTAATTCTTGAAAAGAAGTCCGGCATCGCCCGACTGGTACTGAACCGGCCGGAGAAGTTGAATGCCATAGACGAAAAGATGACCGCCGAAGTTATCCAGGCCCTGGAAAATGTTGCCGGCGATAAGGAAGTCAGGGCGGTTATCTTGACCGGCGCCGGCGACGCCTTTTGCGCCGGGGCGGGGCTGGGGCCGGGGTCGACAGGCTCAATGCGTCCCGGCGAACAGACGCCGGAGGAACTTAGGCAGGCGCTGCGCCGCGGCCCGCAAAAGGTGACCCTGGCGCTGCACCGGATGGCGGTGCCGGTCATTGCCTCGGTGAACGGCATAGCCGCCGGCGGAGGCTTGGACTGGGCCATGGCCTGCGACATCAGGATAGGCTCGGAGAAGACAAAGTTCAAAGCGGGATTCACCAGTGTCGGCCTTTTTCCGGGCACAGGGGGGACGTGGCTGCTGCCGCGCCTGGTGGGACTGGCCAGGGCGGCGGAGATCCTGTTCACCGACCGCACAGTGAATTCCGCCGAGGCAAAAGAACTCGGCCTGCTGAACATGGTGGTGAGGCATGAGCGACTCGAGGCCGAGACCCACACGCTGGCGGAGAAAATCGCCTCAGGCCCGCCGGTCGCCCTGAGATTGGCCAGGTTGCAGTTGCGCGAGGGACTGGGCATGGACCTGGCGGCAGCCCTGGAGCTTGCGGCCACATGCGAGGCGATCACCCTTCGCTCGGAAGACCATGGCGAAGGGGTGGCCGCTTTCCTGGAGAAAAGGAAGCCGGAGTTCAAGGGGAGGTAGGAGATAGGAGGTAGGAGATAGGGAAAAGGGAAAAGGGAAAAGGCAAAAGGCAAAAGGCAAAAGGGGAAAGGCAGGTATCAAGTAACAGGACGGAAGACAGAAGTTAAAAGACAGAAGACAGTAGCGGCATCCGCCAGAGGCGGACCGCGTCCCGGGGGTCGCGCAACTCAAAGGACTCAAGGGCGAAATCAGAATCGGAGTGGTGCCTACTGTCTTCTGTCTTCTGTCTACTGACTACTGCGCGAAAGAGAGAGGCAATACATGACAAGAGACATTACCAGCTTGAGAAGCACCCTGGACTACCTGGACTCCATCGGCGAGCTGGCCAGGGTCAAGGGCGAGGTGAACCCGGTCCTTGAAATCGCGGGTATCATGAAGTCCCTGGAGAACGGGCCGGCGCTTTTGTTTGAAAATATCCGGGGCTATCCCGGCGCCCGCGACACCGGCAACATCTTCGCCCGCAAAGAGCGGGTGGCGAGAATCTTCGGGGTAGACAGGCCGGAGCAGTTGAAGTTCAAGTGCCTGGACGCCATTCGCCATCCATTGCCGCCTAAAGTAGTCTCCGAGGGACCGTGCCAGGAAGTGGTGGTAACCAAAGACATAGATGTTATGGCAACGATCCCGGTGCTCAAACACACCGAAAGGGACGGCGCCCGGATCATCGGCGGCGGCAATACCTTCATCGGCGGGAAGTATTTCCGCGGCGGCACACATGTTTCATTCAACCGCATGGCCTTCCGCGGACCCAACTGGGGGACCATCTCTTTCGGCTCCGGCAACCATGCCGAATGGATAGCCTACATCGAACATCGCGGTGAAACCATACCGCTTACTATAAATATCGGCACCCCTCCTTCAGTGATAACCGCGGCCGCTGCCGGCTTCCTTCATCCCATCGTGCCCATCGGCGCCGATGAGCTTGGATTCTCAGGTGCGCTGCAGGGTTCGCCCGTGGAGCTGGTTAAAGCCAGCACCGTGGATACCTGTTCCATCGCCCAGTCGGAGTGGGTCATTGAAGGCTATGTCAACAGCAAAGACCGCGCCTGGGAGACTGAGGAAGCTGAAAAAATGGGCAAGATCGGCGTCGCCCCATTTTTCCCTGAATGGACGGGCTATCTGGGCAGGGCATACCGGCTGCTCAAGTTCACGGTAACGGCCATTACTCACCGGAAGGACAGGCCCATCTTCTATTCACCCCTGGCCAACGGGTTTGAAACCGACATCGCCGGTACGATATTCCGCGAAGCCTGTTTCCTGGAACTGGCCGACAGGTTGCGGCCCGGCCTGGTCCAGGATGTCAATATCATCGAAGGTGTGGCCGGATGGGCCGGGCACGTCATTTTCCAGGTGAAGAAGGCCCGCCGCGCCGATGACGGTCACCAGAGAAACCTCATTACCGGGGCGCTGGCAGCCGCGGCAGGCATCAGGCTGGTGATAGCGGTGGATGAGGATGTCGATATTTATAGCCCGGAGGACATCATGTGGGCCATCACCACCAGGCTCAATCCGGCTTCGGGCATAATACGTACCGCCGCCGGCGGCATGGGACAAGCGCTGATGCCTATGGAGCGGGTGGGCATTGCCGTACAGTCCAGTGAGGAGATCAGGCAGGAAGGCGGCCTGGGCCTTGACTGCACCGTCCCCTTCGACGGTAAATGGAACTTCGAAAGATCGAAGCACCCGGTGGACAAGATTGACCTATCGCGGTGGTTTAGCGGCGAAGAACTCGCCCGGATAAGGGCGCAGCAGAGCCCCTATGCCAGGCTGATGGCGCAGAGGGGATAGAAGATAGAAGACAGAAGATAGAAGATAGAAGACATAAGACGGTAGTCAGAAGTCGGTGGTCAGAAATCAAGAAGGGGAAAATGGGAATTGGGGTGGCGCCTTCTGTCT
>CAZFEA010000177.1:2601-7277 GCA_964518085.1 uncultured Dehalococcoidia bacterium | reverse complement strand
TCTCCTCGCGTTGATAGGCCATTTTCATCCTTCATGGTGCCCGCCGCAAGCGGGCGTGAGTGCTTGTTACTTGATAGTTAAACGTGCGGTCCGGCCACCAGTATCTCGTTCCTCGGGAAATGGTCGATGATCTCGGCGCCGTTCTCGGTGACCACCACCATATCCTCCAGGCGGACACCGCCCACCCTGAATTCGCCTTCGCGGCTCTCGATGGCAAAGGTCATGCCGGCCTCAAACACCTGGAGGTGGGCCAGCGACCACTGGCGGTTTATCACCGGCAGCTCATAGGAACCGATGCCGATACCATGGCCGATTTCCATGGTGAGTACCTCGGCCTCCTCCTTGTAGCCCCAGCGGCTGGCGGGAGGAAAATGCTTGGCCACTTCAGCGGTGGTGGCGCCCGGTTTCACCGCATCTATCATCATGTCGAGCCGTTCTACCAGGGCCTTATACCAGTCCTTCTCTTTCTGGGTAGGTTTGCGGCCGACGACGAAGGTGCGGTAATTGCAGCTTCCATAACCCATGTACTTCACCCCGCACATGGCCCCGTAAATAAGGTCGCCGGTATTGATGAGACGTCCTGTGTTCTGGAATGCCCGGTCAAAGGACACCGGGCCCGACCGGATGCCGATGGGGTTCACCATCTCGGCCCCCGCCTCGTAAAGGGCGTTGATAACGGCCAGAGAGACCTGAGTGTCGCGTATTCCGGGGCGTAGCATCTCCCACATCTGGTACCAGGCCGCCTCGCACTGGTCGGCCACGGTCTTCAGACAGGCAATTTCATCTGCGGTCTTGATAACCCTGGCTTCCCGCATGGCAGGCATGCCGTCGACCAGCTTTAGTCCGGCCTGGCTCAGCGCTTCCCGGGCCGGGGCGTCGAAGCCGAGTAGCCCCAGTTTTTCGCCCGCCAGCCCTCTGGACTTCATCTCCTCGAGGACCTCCGCGGCAAACACCCTCGCCTCCTCCTTGACAGCTTCGGGCCCGCAGATTCCGCCCAGCCAGGCCCGGGCGATGCGCCAGTGCTTGATCCACGGCGCCTGGTCCGGCATCTGCGCCAGCCAGCCGGCGTGTTCGAACACGACCGGGTCATGCTCGGCGAAAAAGAGGACATAGGACAACTGGGGGGTGAACTCGGCCCCCCGCAGCCCTGTCAAATAGCGTTTGTGGTCACCGCCGGTAGCCAGGAAGGCAGCAATGCCGTGCTTCTTCAGCATTTTCCGGGCCCGGGCGGCCCGTTCTTCCCGCATGCGGGCCACATTTATTCGCTCCTGCCAGTCCGCGACGGTATTGCCAAAGGTGAGCTTGGATGCCGGCTTAACCATGAAGAACCTCCCTTTTCAAATCAAAACTCAAAATGCAAAAAGGATACGTGCAACCACGAATGAACACGAATAAGCCGAATTAACGCGAAAAGTTTAACCTTAATCAGGTTATTCGGGCACGCGACAGCGTGCCGCTACGTTCGGCACGGCGCGCCGTGCCGCTTACTGTTCGACTGTTCAGACCGTTTAGACTGTTCAGACTAGACCGGCTTCCCGCCCCTGAGCCGCTTTTTGAGATAGCCTGCCGGATCGGGGGCATAGTCCTTGAGATAATCGCCCTCGCAGTTGATTCCCGGCAGCGGGGGTATCCAGTCATACTTCAGAATCTGATCGGGGTCGCCATATTTGGTGGTCATCGCCCGGATATCGGGGTCATCCAGGCAGGTTATCCAGCCTTTGTCTACGATCTTGTACCAGTGGTTGGAGCCATGGAGCTTTATCTCGAAGGTGGCCAAGTAGTTGTGGACGTGGATGTGTCCCCGGGGTAACTTGTGCTTATCGCCGTAGGCGGCGAAGGCCTCCTCGGTCCGGGAAGTCCGGCTGCCGAAGCCGAGGTGGAACACCCCGGCCCGGGTCCGCTCCGGGAAGTTGGGATAGACCCAGTAGCTCTTGAACATGTCCGAGGTCCGGCGGTGCACCCCGACGGCAGTGCACAGGGCGGTATCGCAGAACCAGAAGAAGCCTTTTCCCGGGTAGTCCGGCCACTGGGCATTCTTATACTTGTCCATCATATCGCGGACCAGGTCGCCGTACTTGCCGCCACCCTTGACCTCAACCAGCTTGTCGTTCTCGAAATAGGTCTCGATGCGCGGGAAAAAGCCGCAATGGTTGGCCGTCCCCGCCAGGACGCCGTTCACCTTCGGGAAGACAGGCCGAACGTCCAGGTTTTCACCAACATTGACCCGGTGCTCGCCGCAGGTGGCGTGAAGCACGCTCAAGAGCAGGTGGCCGTGGACCACGGCCCCCATCTTCCACCTCATTGCCTCTTCTTCGGTCAACGAAAATTCCAGGTAGGTGCCTTCGGGGTCGGTGATTCTCACCTGCGAGGCCTTGCCAAGGGCGTCGATGATCCTCTGCTCGAACTCCGCCCACACAGGCAGCGGAAAGGTGTGGCCGCGGGATAGAAACCATTCCCAGTTGTTGAAAGGCCAGAACCCGAGGAACTTGCCGGCATGTTTGCCCAGGCCCCGCCGGGCGTTGGCCCCGGCGACATCTATGAAAACGCCGGTATAGTCCGGATGACTGTCCAGATATTTGGCGGTGGCTTCGACCAGGCCCATCCCGGTAACCAGGTCAGCCGCCGTCCCGGAGGCCTTACCCTCATCCAGAAGCACCGCCTCCTTCCAGCCATCGGCTACGCTGCAAATGTCGGGGTCCCGGCCCACCAGTTCCTTTGGATAGAGGTAATCGACCTTGGCCGCCCCCTGCTCGGCCAGCGCCCGGCTAACCGCCTGGGCGACATATTTATCCTGGTCAGGCAGGGTAACAATGAGGATATTGTCCCCCTCCCGCACGAACAGCCAGGGGGCCACACTGACCCTGGGCCGCTCGCCCGGAGCCAGCTTCCTGACCAGCCGCCTGGCCTGGGGAAGGCAATCGTTGATATCGTTGGGCTTCTTGTAACCGGGGGCGCAGGGCGCGGGATAGCTAAAGACGCTCACAAGATATCCTCCGTGGGTTGAGTTATTGAGTTATTGAGTTCCTTGGGTTCTTACTAAAGCGTCATTGCGAGCGCAGCGAAGCAATCCCGTCAGGGCTTAGCCAACACGCTTTCGCCATCGCGGGATTGCTTCGTCACCCTTCGCAAGCGAAGGGATTCCTCGCAATGACATTTTTCAATCTTTCAATTTCTTAGTCCCCGATAAACATTTGCACCGGGTGCGAGACTTTTCCCTGTCTCTCAGGCTTGACCGCCCACCGTTCGATGGGGATCGGCTCATGGCGGATAGCGATTCCGGCGCCCTGCCGCCGCACAACGATCAATTTCAGCCAGTTTTCATTGTCCAGGTAGGGGTAGTCCTCGCGGTAATGCGACTGCCGGCTTTCCTGCCTTTCCAGGGCCGCCCGGAACACCAGCTCGCAGCACTGGATGAAGTTTTTGAACTCGTTGGCCCGGGTAACTTCGTGATAGTCCGGGGCCGACATCGCCGTCATGTCTCCCTTGATCTGGTCGATCCGGGCAAGTACCTTGAGTATCCGGGCCTGGCTCTTGAACATGCCAAAACGGGCCGGCACCGTAGCCCTGTCCAGTTCCTCGAAGAACATCTCCGGCAGTTTTCCCGGCCCCGGCCGCTGTGGCCCCGGTATGCCCGATTTCAGCCCCTCCACCTGGTTGCCATCGATCTCTTCCAATCTGGCATTTCCGGACTCTCCGGCCGCATTCTCTCCGGCGACGTATCCCATGACGTTGCATGATGCGGTGGCGATGCCGCCGAGGGAATAAATCCCCTGGACCGGCGACCGGCACACCGCCCCAGCGGCGTACAGGCCGGGAATATTGGTCTGGCAATTGAGATTGACCTTGATGCCCCCCTGGCCGGACGAATTGCCTACCCCCCAGTGAGGGGTGCACTCGATCTTTTCCTTGCTAACGTCGACGCCGAGTTCATCCCAGAACCGGATAGTCCGGGGCAGCACGCGCCGGAACTTGGCGAAGGTCTCGGGGGAAAGATGCCGCATGTCGACATAGACCGGTCCCCGGCCCTCGAGCGCTTCCTTGGCAAATCCCATGCATATCCGGTAAAGCAGGGAGCGTTCCCAGAGCTCGGGATCGTATTTGTTCATAAACCGTTCGCCCAGGGCATTGACGAAGTGGGCGCCATGGCCCTGGAGCATATTGATGCCGGCGGCTTCGCCCTTGCGCTGCCAGACGGTTATGTTTCCCGCGGTAAGGAATTCCATGTTGCACAGCTCGGCGCCGGCGCGGAACGACGCCGCCACTCCATCACCGGTGTCATTATCGACGACATTTCCCCTTTTGCCGCAGGCCGGCCCCGCCGACATCACCGTCGCCTTCGCCTTGATAATGAAGAATTCGCCGGTCTGGGTATTGAATCCCAACGCCCCGGTAACCCGCCCCCGCGTCGGATAATTGCCGTCAGAGGTGAGAAGGTCGGTTACCATGGTCCGTTCCAGAAAGGCCACGCCTTTTCTCGAGGCCTGGTTTCGCAGCGTCTGCATGAGCTTGGGGCCGTGAAACTGGTAAAGCCGGGTATTCTTGTGCCCCCGGCCCACGATGCGGGCGATCTTGCCTTTCTCGTCCCGCTCCAGCGGCGCGCCCCAGCTATCATAGTCCCTGAGGCGTGCAATCTGGTTTTTCAGGAAAACATCCACCCAGTCCTGGTCCGGGAAATA
>CAZFEA010000177.1:0-2591 GCA_964518085.1 uncultured Dehalococcoidia bacterium | reverse complement strand
GGGTCGAGCGCGAGATGGAGCTTCTTTTTGGCCACGGCCACGGGCTTGGCGCCGGAGTTCTCCAGCAGCCCGCCCTCGATGCAGGCCTTGATGCCGGCGATGTCCTTGTCGGCGATCCTCTTCTTGGGGGGCATCGTCGGCTCTTTGGCGTGGGTGATGCTCAGGAACAGCGAGGAGCCGCCCGGGTCGCCGGACTGGACGATCTCCCTTTTCCACACGTCGAGGTCGTCTTCCGGCATAGGTCCGAGCTGGATTCCGGCGGCGAAGGTGCTACAGCCGCTCCGGGCCACCTTGGCCTTGTCGACCAGCAGGACTTTCGCCCCGCAGTCCCTGGCCCTGATAGCCGCCCACGCCCCGGCAAATCCGCCGCCGATAACCAGGACATCGGTTTCAATTACTTTTCCCAGTTTGTCCAGTGCATTCATTTATTAACCTCGCTTGCACTCCCCTCTCCCTTGACGGGTCGCGGGTACGGCTTCTATTTCCCCTTAAAGAATATGTCGTCGGATACGGCCCGCATCTCCGCCTGCAGGCCTATGTACTCCTCGCGCTTCACCAGGATATTTTCCTGCGGCACCAGGGCCGGGTCCATGTGATCATTGGACACATCCGCCCGGTTCGAAGGATAGCCCAAAGCCCTGGCGAACATCTCCTGTCCCTCTTTGGTCAAGATCCAGTTGGCGTATAGCTTGGCCGCGTTGGGGTGCGGCGGCTTGTCGAACAGATAGAGGTTGCCCGGACCGGGGGACAGGAACGATGGTTCACCCATGCCGGCAAAGCCCAGCGGGGCGCCCATGTCCCGGAACTGGCTGGTCATGGCCAGGCTGATTCCTATGCCCACAGGGTATTTCCCCTGGGCGATCCATTCCACCTGGAGGCGGTTGTCCCGGTTGATCACCGGGTCCTGCTTGCGCAGTTCCCGCATGAACTTCAGTCCGTCTTCCCTGTTCTTGTATACCTGGGTCACCACGTGGGTGAACCAGTTGTTGCCCGTGCCCCCGGTCCTGGGGTCGCCGAAGACGATCTTCCCCTTCCACTTCGGGTTCAGCAGATCCCGGTGCGTTTTGATTTCCCCTTCCTTAACGATGTCCGAGTTGACGATTACCGGTGGGATAATCATGGCGGTCATAGCCAGGGCATGCCGGTCGTTATCGACAAACGGCAGCCGTCCGCCCCGCCAATTTTTGGGGTCCTTGATATCGGGAAGAATCAGGAACGGCTCGAGGGGCACCGTTATTCCATTGGGCTTAATATCCACGATAAAGGTGCTGTCGCCGGTGTTGGCCACGTCCATGGAGTTTATGCCGGCCTTTCTCTCCGCCAGTATCTTGGCGGTAACCTGGACGCCCAATCCATCAATGTATTCGATATTGACGCCGTATCTTTCCCGGAACAGGGGCGGTATGACGGTCTTGGTGGCGCCCAGGGAGGTGCCGATGACGACCAGGGACCCTTCTTTCCTGGCCTCAGCCACCAGTTTGTCCCATTCCGACTGGACCGCCGGAGGCTGAGGCGGCCCGGAGGGGGGCGAGGTGGGCGCCGCTCCCTGGGGCGGAACGCAGGCCACGCCGGCCAGCAGAACGAGCAATAAGCCGATTATTATTGGTCTTTTCATTTCCTCTTGCCTCTGATTAATATGAAGGGTAGGGGCTTGACTCATCAAGCCCCAATTAGGTTTGACAAATCAAACCCCTACTTGAAAATTTCTCCGGCTATCCTGCGCATCTCGGCCCGGGAACGCACGTAGTCATCTTCCGCTTTGTACGGAATGTCCGGAGAAGGCACCAGTACCGGGTCAACGTAGTCGCTTGGAATGTCGAGACGCAGCGAAGGATAACCCAGGGCAGGGACGAATACCCTTCCCCCTTCCTGGCTCGCCAGCCAGTTGGCGAATAGCCTGGCCGCGTTGGGATGGGGCGCTCTGTCAAAAACGAAAAGGTTGCTCGATCCCCCGGACAGGAACGGCGGCTCTTCAAGCTTGGGGAATCCTATAGGCGCCCCGGCCTCCTTGAAAGTGGTAAGCAGGGTCATGCTCTGCCCGATGCCCACCGGATACTTACCCCGGGCCACCCATTCGGTGAACAGGCGGATATCCCTGGTAAGCTGGATGTCCTGTTTTGCCAGGTCACGCATGAACTGCAGGCCCTTCTCGCGGCCATAAACCCGGGTTACCATATGAGTAAACCAGTTGCTGGCCGTCCCGGATGTCGAAGGATCGGTCATGGCGATCTTGCCCTTCCATCTGGGCTGAAGCAGGTCCATGTGGCTCTTGATCTCATCGGACCTGACCAGGTCGGTGTTGGTGATCATCAAGGGTACCGCCAGGGCGCCCTGGGCCATGGAATGACGGTCCTGGTCAACAAACGGAATCTGCCCGCCGCGCCACTTCTTGCCGTCCAGAACCTCCGGGAGCACCAGGAGCGGCTGAAGGGGGACGGTAATGCCCATTGGCTTAACGTCGAGGATGACGGTGCTGATCCCCATCAGGCCTATGTCCGGTACGAACAGGCCGGCCTGTCTTTCCGCCTTTATTTTGGCTATCACTTCGGCGCCCCGCCCGTCCATTATTTCCACATTGATGCCGTATTTCT
>CAZFEA010000176.1:6100-7364 GCA_964518085.1 uncultured Dehalococcoidia bacterium | reverse complement strand
ACATCCGGGAGGCCATCCAGCGGGCGATGTCGGTCAGCACCTGCGGCCTTTCGTAGTATACGCAGTGGCCGATGCCGTCAAACAGCCAGATGTCCTTCGGCCCGGGCGCCCGTTGGTGCATCATAGTTGACTGGCTGGCGGGAATGACCATGTCCTCGGCGCCGTTGACCACCAGCAGGGGACGGTCCAGGCCGGCAATCACGCTATCGAGGTTGTATTCCTTTCGGGCCCGCTCCCATTCCTTTTCGCTGTTCAGCCGCATGTTGTTGAGGCAGTTGAGCCTGGCGCTGGGGGTAAACTCAAAGGTATCCAGGCCGTAGAACCCGCCCAGGGACACGCAGGCCCTGATCCTTCTTTCCAGGGCCGCCGCCCGGGGCGCAATGAAGCCTCCAAAACTCATTCCCAGCATGCCGATACGGCTGCCGTCAATCTCCGGCTTCCCCAGGAGATAGTCCACCACCGCGCCGGCAGGTCTTTCGAAGTCCGGCGTCATCTTCAGGCCGCGCATCCGCGCCTGGCCCTGGCCGGGGAGATCCACCGCCAGGGTAAAGAAACCCTGCCTCAAAAAATGGTTGGATATGATGTGCAGCTCACACTCGCGGCAGGCGTCCACGCCCCGCACCAGGACCACCGCCGGCGCCTTTTCCACCCCGGTAATCCGGCGATAGTACCCGGGTAGGGTGATCTTGCCGTAAGGAATCTCCACGGTCTCGGTGGCAAAGGGAAAGAACGGCATGGCCTTGCCGTAGGCGGCGGCAAAAGAGTCGAAGGCGGCCCGCTTGCCCTCGGTATCGGTGAAGGTCATCAGCTCACCGATGTGATAGTACACGGCGGCGGTCAGGTAGTCCACCATGCGCGTCTCTTCGTGTATGGTCTCGTCGCCCGATTTTTCGTATTTTTGCGCCAGCCGGGTGAACTCCGGCATCCACTGGTCGGGCGTGGAAATCCGGGCGAAGGCATTTCGCAGGTCCTCGGCGCGGGCGCCGAATCCCTGGAAACGCACGAAACTATGCCTGGAATGCTCGAGTACGACCTGTTCCTGTTCCGCAGTCAAATGCATGATCTCTTCCTCATACTTATTTTGCCCGACTCCCGGGGTTAAGGATCGCCTGTATCCCGGGGTGGCCGGGGTTGGGCTAACGGCACGTGCAACGTGCGGCTACGGCACGTGCAACGTGCGGCTACGGGGCACGTGCAACGTGCGGCTACGGCACGTGCAACGTGCGGCTACACTAACGGACCGGCCCGAAGATCTCGGCGAATA
>CAZFEA010000176.1:0-6000 GCA_964518085.1 uncultured Dehalococcoidia bacterium | reverse complement strand
GGCACGTGCAACGTGCGGCTACACTAACGGACCGGCCCGAAGATCTCGGCGAATACCTTTTGCGCGTTGGGCAGTTTCAGCCAGAACTCCTCCTGGGGCACCTTCATTTTCACCCCCTGCCTGGGGATGGTATCCGGATCGATGCCAAGTTCGGCGGCCTGCACGTCGGTCCTCCGGCTGGGGCTGCCAAATCCCCTGGCATACTCGGTCTGACCTTCCTTTGACAGCAGCCAGTTTATGAAGATAGTCGCGGCATTGGGATGCGGGGCGCTGGTCATCAGCCCGATGCAGCCGCCGGCAGGCGAGACCTCTCCACCCTCGGCAGGATAAACCCAGGCTATAGGGGCGCCCTGCCTGATGAAGGTGGAAACGGTCTCGCGGCGCGGGGCCAGGGCGACGGCATACTTGCCGCGGGCCACCCACTCCACCAGCAGGCGCACATCGTTGGTCAGGACCACTTCTTGCCTGGCAAGAGCCTTCAAGAACTTCAAGCCCTCCTCCTCGCTCATAAAGTATCCCAGGATGCCGCCAACGAATTGGGCGCCGGAGCCCATGACCGCCGGGTTGTCCATGGTGATCTTACCTTTCCATCTGGCGTCCGTGAGGTCCATGAAGGACTTGATCTCCCCTTCTTTGACCAGGTCGGTGTTGCGCACAATGTAAGTGCGGAAGCCGGCGATCATGGCAACAATCTTACGGTCCTCGTCGATGAACGGCATGGTGTTGTTGAGCCAGTTTTTGGCATCAACCACCTCCGGCAGCATCAGCAACGGCTCGACCCTGTCGACGTATCCCGAGGGCTTAAAGCTGGTGGAAAGAGAGCCGACACCGACATTGATAAAGTCCGGCAGGTACATTCCGGCCTGCCGCTCGCGGGAAAGCCGCGCCGCCAGTTCCGGCGGCCGGGCGATGAAGAACTCGGCCTCTATGCCGTATTTGGACTCGAAGGCTTTCTTGAGCGGTAAGTTGACCTCAGGGGCATTGGTGGAATAGACGACGACCTTGCCTTCTTTCCTGGCCTCGGCCAGCGTCTTGTCCCACCTTTGCTGCCAGCCCTGCTTCACAGGGGGAGAGGTGGAGGTAGCGATCTCAGCAGGGCCAGGGGCAGCCGGGCCGCCGCAGGCGGCCAGCAGCGTTATCATCAGCGCGGCAACAGTCGCCAGGAACATCAACCTTGTCTTCTCGTCCATTTCCGGCAATCTCAACATGGGACCTCCTTAGGCAACCGGCATTATTCCACAGTTCACCGGATTGTACACTAGAGGGTTAGCAGTTGGCAATTGGCAATTGGCAATTGGCGATTGGCAGCGTGCCGCTACGGGGCGGGCGAGCCGCACCCCAGCAACCGCCCGTCACCCCACTGGCATCGCCCCTACGCTAACCGCTAATGGCTAATAGCTGACGGCCAATTGCCAATCGCTAATTGCTAATCACTTCTTCGACCACATCCTCCGAGTGAGCCGGCATAAACCATTTCTGGGCAATGAACGAGGGTATTACCGCGCTGGCGACCACTACTCCAACCAGGAGAGAGTACTGTACCTGGTCGATAATCCCCGAGGTCAATCCAAAAACGCTGGCAATGGTACCAAAGGTAAGGCCGGTGCTCATAAGGAGGGTGGTGTACATGGCTCCGCCGGGAATGAACTTGCGGGCCAGAAAATATACTCCCACGAACTTGCTGGCCAGCTTTAGACCAAACAGTATGGCGAACAGGCCCAACGCGGACACAATCAAAGGCAAAGAAACTTTCAAGCCACCGACTATGAAGAAGGCCGGCGTGATAATGGCATAGGCAACTGTCCGCAGCCGGTTCCTGACCGATTTTGTTTCCGAAGACTCTCTAAAGTGCGGCGACATCAGCAGCCCCAGGACAAAAGCCGGTAGCACCGCATGGCCATCGCCCAGCCTGGCGAAGTACATGAAAACCAGCAACAGCAGAAATACGTATTTGATCTCCGGTTCCACAACCTTATTCTTGAGGCGTGGACTATGGAAGACCAGGTGGGAAAATTTGGTGGCAAAGACTATCACCGCGACAGAAACAACCATAAAAACCAGGGTGTAGAGGGTCGGCTTGACAAAGAGGATGCTCAACGCAAGCGCGGTGCCCATATCGGTAACGAATGTCGACGCCATCAGCAGTTTGCCGGTCCGGGTCACCGACAGGCCGGTCTCCACCAGGACGGAGTAGACGACGGCGAGGGAAGTGGTCGACAGGGCGGTCCCCGCCAGGAGTGATGCCTGAAGGCTCCAATGGGCAACATAAAAGGTATAGGCTGCTACCGCCACAAAAGGGACCAGGAAAGAGAAGAAGCCGATGAGGAAGCTCTCCCTGAACTTCTCCCTCATCATCCTGGTATCGATCTCCGTCCCGGCCAGGAAGGTCAGGGTGATTCCACCAAAGCCCGCCAGGTAAGCCATCCAGTCCTGGACCTGCAGCCCCAACGAGCCCACTGTTACCCCGAGGAGAATCTCGATAATGGCCACCGATAGGCCCATTTTCAGGGAAATGAGGCTGGCCATGAAGACCGTTGTGCCCATTGCCAGGGGGATAAGAGCGTCACTCATAGTTATTGCCTTCCGTTTGGGTCCCCCGGCGGCAGGCAACAAAAAGCTTCTACCGACGGGGAGATGCCAGTAGAAGCTATCAGCCTGTTTGAGGCGGTTCAGGAAACTAACGGTCCCGGGCGAGCTTCATCGCCATTGACTGGTATTTTATCAAACGTAGCGGGCAATTAGCAATTAGCCATTAGCCATTAGCAGTTAGCAGTTAGCAATTAGCAGTTAGCCATTGGCCATTAGCAGTTAGCAATTAGCCATTAGCGGTTAGCAATTAGCAATTAGCCATTGGCCATTAGCAGTTAGCAATTAGCCATTAGCGGTTAGCAATTAGCAATTAGCCATTGGCGGTTAGCGTAGGGGCGACGCCACTGGGGTGATGGGCGGTGGCCGGGTGCGGCTCGCCCGTTCTGCTCAAAAGAATGCAGTATCACTGATGGCCATTAGCTCATAGCTCATAGCTCATAGCTAAATGCTATTGGCCGCTCGCGGTTTGCAAAACCATGTAGATTATGCTATTTTCCCATGCGACGTATTCGTGTTTATTCGTATTACTCGTGTTAATTCGTGGTAAATAGAGGGTGGTGGTGGATTAGATTCTTGTCCCAAATGGAATGCAGTACCGCAAATTTGGCAAACTGGACTGGAAGGTCTCCGCCCTCGGCTTCGGCGCCATGCGATTGCCTTTGACCGATGGCGACCCCGGGCATATCAATGAGCCCGAAGCCATCCGTATGATCAGGCATGCCATCGACCACGGCATAAACTACCTCGATACGGCTTATCCCTACCATGCCGGGCAAAGCGAGCGCCTGGTGGGACGCGCCCTGCGAGATGGCTACCGCGACAGGGTCAAGCTGGCAACCAAGCTGCCCGCCCGCCACGTCAATTCTCCCGGTGACATGGACCGCGTCTTTGACGAGCAGCTCCAGAAACTCCAGACGCAACAGATCGATTTCTATCTTCTCCACGGCCTCAACGGCCGCACCTGGCCCAAGCTCCGGGACATGGGGGTCTTCCAGTGGGCCGAAGGACAAATAGCCCGCGGCCGCATCGCACGCCTGGGCTTTTCATTCCACGACAGCTACGATCTATTCAAGGAAATCGTCGATTATTACCATGGCTGGGCCCTCTGCCAGGTGCACTACAACTACATGGATGTCGATTACCAGGCGGGACAAAAAGGCGTCGAATATGCCGCCGGCAAAGGTCTGGCGGTGATTATCATGGAACCGCTCCGGGGCGGCCAGTTGACCAGGCAGCCCCCGAACCGGGTGGCAGACTTATGGAAAACCGCCAGGCGTGACCGCAGCCTGGCGGAATGGGGCCTTTCCTGGCTTTGGCACCAACCTGAGGTCTCGACGGTGCTCAGCGGGATGAGCACCATGGACCAGGTCTCGGAGAATGTCGAACTCGCTTCCTGCTCGGCCACCGGCATGCTCAGCGCGGATGACCTGGAGCTTATCAGCCGGGTGCGTGAAGCCTTCCAGGGCCTGAGTCCCATCCCGTGCACCCAGTGCGGCTATTGCCTGCCCTGCAGCAGCAGCGTGGAAATCCCTTACATCCTCAGGATATACAACGAAGTGGCGATGTACAACGATGTCAACCGGGGTAAGTTCCGTTACCTCGGTCCGGCGGGGTTGAGCGAAGACCAGCGGGCCGACCGGTGCACCGAATGCGGCGAATGCCTGGAAGCCTGCCCGCAGAAGATAGATATTCCCGAATGGCTGAAGAAGGCGCATACCTTGCTGAGGTGACAGGTAACAGGGGAAAGGGAAAAGGGGAAAGGGGAAAGGGAAAAGGGAAGAGGGAAGAGGGAAAAGGGGAAAGGGAACGGTAGGGGCGATGCCATGGGCGGTGGGGCTGCCGGAGCGGGGGCGGCTCGCCCGCCAGGTGCTGGGAGATTGAGTCTTTGCGTGCTCCTTGACCTGAGAGTACTGCCAGCCTATAATCTCCTATCATAAATGGGTAGTGCAGAAGCCTTCGCCGTGGTTATTAGGTTTGAAAGGTTATTGTCCTGGCTAAGCAAAGAATCAGAACCAGAGAGCAGCTAATCAAGGCTCAGGCTGAATTTCACCGCAAGCAGTCCAGGCTATCCTACGTCAAGAAAATGAAGATAGTGGACATGCTGCTGCAAAACCCCTGGAAGCGCAAGACCTGACGCATGAATAAAAAGGTTGTCTCACAGGCGAGGATCCGCCAGAGGCGGAAGGTACCGGTCATTTTCGTAACAGAATCAAAATACCAAATCTGAAGGAGCAAACCGTGTCGTCAGAGGACCTGCAAAAACTATCGGCAACCGAGATCGGTCGCAAACGCCACCAGCTCGTCGAGCAGATGGGCAAGATCGAAGAAGAACTGAACCGGCGGCGGGGCGAGGACCGGCATGTGGCCCGGGGCAAGGAGCTTCAATGGAAAGATATCAGCGAGATCCTGGGCGGGGGGCTCAAGAGGGGGATAGCCCGGAGGGCCACCATGATCGCCCCGGAACTGGGTTTTAACGTGCACAACTTCGTCGCCTTTCTGTTCGAAGTGCCGCCGGGAGGCCAGGAAGGTGCATATCATATGCACGGCGAGGCCATCAAGTATTACCTCGAAGGCAAGGGCCGGGAGATAGTCGGCGACAGGGAATACGACGTTGAGGCCGGCGATGCGGTGTTTATCCCGGCCAACACCTGGCACGGTACCCAAAATCCCGGACCCGGCATCATGCGGGTGCTGGCAGTGGCCCATTCCGGACTCGGAGTCCCGGTCTGCGTCCAGCCGGTGGTCAAAACCCGGGACGACCTGGTCCAGATATGATCGTCAAGAGACAAGGAACCGTCATGCACCAGAGGACTGATCCAAAATGAGACCGCAGTCAATTGTCACGAAAATAAGCACGCCATCTCCTCTCCCCTCGCGGGAGAGGATTAAGGTGAGGGGGCTCTCCCGTAAAGGGAGAGGGCACCGTCATATGTTGGAGGATTAATCCAGATGATATCTCACTCAATTCGCTGGCTCCCAGTAATACTTCTCGCAACAGTCGCCTTGCTGGCAACCGCCTGCCAGCCTGCCGCCGCCCCCGGGTTGGCGCCTCAGAAGCCGGTGGCCACTCAGGCCGTCCCTTCCAGCGCATGGGACGACCTGGTGAAAGCGGCGCAGAAAGAAGGCACGGTAAACATCTACGCCACGGCCGTTTCTCCCGCTATGACGCCGCTGCGCGAAGCCTTTAACAAGAAATATGGCATCAACCTGGACTTCGTAGAGGGAAGGCCGCCCGAAGTGATGGCCAAATTGACTGCCGAAAGAAAGGCCGGACTGTTCTTGGCCGATGTCGGCCACGTGGGAGAGACTACCAGCATGATGGACATGAAGCCTCTCGGGATCACCGTCCCCCTGGCCAGGTTGCTGGAAGCTCCGGAAGTGACCAACGCGGATAACTGGCTGGGCACAAGG
>CAZFEA010000175.1:0-7368 GCA_964518085.1 uncultured Dehalococcoidia bacterium | reverse complement strand
GAGACCACTTCCTTGACCTGAGGCACCTCGGACTTGATGACTCTTTCCACCGCGCCTTTGAGGGTATACATAGCCATAGCGCAACCGCCGCAAGCGCCGGTCAGTCGCACTTTTACCACACCGTCGGCGCCGATCTCAACCAGCTCAACGTTGCCGCCATCGGCAACCAGGAATGGCCGTATCTTATCGATAGCCTTCTCGATCTTGTCTTTTTCTATGGTCGTTTCCAATTTTTCCGCCTTTTTACCATCGCCTAACCCAATAGGCGCTGGTCCTTTAATAGCTCCATTGTAATTCACTGAATCCAGCTTTGTCAAAAAACCCCGGCACGTGCAACGTGCCACTACACCCGACCCCGGCACGTGCAACTTCCAACCGGGCACGTGCAACGTCAGACTGTGTGAATATTAAGTGACTCAGATTCAAATTGCCCGAACCAGTGTTCTAATTTCATATTTGAGCTGTCGAGTTTTCACACAGTCTGACGTGCCGCTACGCCGGCGCCCCGGCTCCCCGGGCGGGCGAGCCGCCCCCGCCCAGCCACGCCACCCCGCATGGCGTCGCCCCTACGGGGGTTGCGCCCCAAGCCGGGCACGTGCAACGTGCCACTACGCCCCAGCGCTTGGTGGGTTCGCATGCCCACCCCACCATTCCACCCAACCCTGCATGCTTAACCCACCCTACGTCCGGTAATCTTCGCCGATGAAGGGCAGCGGAAAAAGCTCCTCCCCGGCCGGGCGGCCATCGCCGGCCACCTTCCTTTCCACCTCCAGCACTCTTACCGTGATCTTCATCACCGCGTCGGGGTTCAGCGACATGGAATCGATTCCCTCGTTGACCAGAAACTCGGCTATTTCGGGAAAATCGCTGGGCGCCTGCCCACAGAGCCCGCTGTGCCGGTGGTTCCTCCTGGCGCCCTGGATGGCCATGGAAATCGCCCGCTTGACACCCGGGTCCCGTTCGTCGAAAGCGTGCGCCACCAGCTCCGAGTCCCGGTCCACCCCCAGCACCAGTTGGGTCAGATCATTGGAACCGATGGAAAAGCCGTCGAAAAGCTCGCTGAAGCGGTCCACCAGCAAGACGTTGTTGGGCACCTCACACATTACATAGACCTGCAGTCCGTTGACGCCGCGCTCCAGGCCGTTCCTGGCCATCTCGTCCAGGACTTTCCTGGCCTCGTCAATCCGCCGGCAGAACGGCACCATTATGATCAGATTGGTCAGTCCCATGTCTTCCCTCACCCGTTTCAAGGCGCGGCATTCCAGGGCAAAACCTTCCCGGTATTTGTCATTGTAGTATCGCGAGGCGCCCCGGAACCCCAGCATGGGATTGCTCTCGGCAGGCTCGAAAAAGCGGCCTCCAACCAGGCTGGCATACTCATTGGTCTTAAAATCGCTGAGCCTGACGATCACCGGTTTGGGATAAAAAGCCGCGGTGATGGTCCCGATGCCCTGGGCCAGTCTTTCCACGAAGTACTCGGCCTTATCTTCGTAGCCAAAGGTCAGGTCGTTCAGTTGTTTTTGGGTGGCCTGGTCCAGCCTTTGCGGGTGGACCAGGGCCATGGGATGAGCCCTGATGTAGCTGCTGATGATAAATTCCATCCGGGCCAGTCCCACGCCGTCGTTGGGAATCATGGAAAAAGCGAAAGCCTCTTCCGGATTGCCCAGGTTCATCATGATCGCCGTCCGGGGCCGCTGCAGGTCCTTCAAATTGATTTCTTCCACACTGAAAGGCAGGGCCCCGTCGTAGACGATCCCTTCGTCCCCCTCGGCGCAGCTAATGGTGACCTCCCGGTCCATCTCGATTTTCTCGGTGACATCCTCGGCGCCCACCACCGCCGGGACCCCGAGTTCCCGGGCCACGATAGCGGCATGGCAGGTCCGTCCCCCACGATTGGTAACAATGGCCGCCGCCGTCTTCATCACGGGCTCCCAGTCCGGCGTGGTGGTATCGGCAATGAGGATCTCCCCGGCCTTGAAATCGGGGAGTTCAGATACATTGCGTACGATATGGCCCTTACCGGTGGCGATCTTGTCTCCCACGCTTTTTCCTTTTGCCAGCACCGGGCCCCTGGCATCGAGGTGATAGATGCGGAGAACATCCATCTTTTTCTGCGACTGGACGGTCTCCGGCCGAGCCTGGACGACAAACAACTCACCGGTGATGCCGTCCTTGGCCCATTCGATATCCTGCGGCCGGGGTTCTCCGGCTTGTTTCGAGTAGTAATCTTCTATCTTCAGGGCATAGTCGGCCAGCGCCAGCGCCTCATCGTCGCTGATACAGAACCGGCGCCGGTCGGCATTGAGCACATCGATATTGCGGGTGAGCAACCTCGATTCGCCGGTGGCATAGATCATCTTCTTCTCTTTTGTGCCCAGGGTCTTCCTGATTATCGCCCGGCAGCCCTGCCGGAAGGTGGGCTTGAAGACGTAGAA
Organism: uncultured Dehalococcoidia bacterium; assembly: GCA_964518085.1. GTDB lineage: Bacteria > Chloroflexota > Dehalococcoidia > JACQUA01 > JACQUA01 > JACQUA01. The sequence goes on along the minus strand of CAZFEA010000175.1, from coordinate 4,933 downwards.
CTCGTCCGGGTTGACCTGCCCCTGCACCACGTTCTCTCCCAGTCCATAAGCGGCGGTGATGAAGACCACATCGCGGAAGCCCGTCTCGGTATCCAGGGTAAATATCACCCCGGCGCTGGCCTGGTCGGAGCGCACCATTTTCATTATGCCGATGGACAGGGCCACCTTGAAATGGTCGAAGTTATTGTCTACACGATAGGAAATGGCGCGGTCGGTAAACAGCGAGGCGAAGCACTTGCTGCAGGACTCCCTCAGCGCCTGGTAGCCGCGGACATTCAGGTAGGTCTCCTGCTGGCCGGCAAAAGAAGCGGTTGGCAGGTCCTCGGCCGTGGCCGAACTTCGTACCGCCACGTCGCTATCGGGCCCATATTGCTTGCACAGGCGGTCATAAGCCTCTTTGATCTCGGACCACAGGTCGTCCGGGATTCCGGCGGAAAGAACCAGGTCGCGCGCCTTCTTGGCGCGAGTGGCCAGATCGGCGACGTTATTCTTGTCCAGCCCGGCCAAGGTCTTGCGCAGCTCGTCCAGCCCGGGACCTGACTTCACCACGTGCCAGTAAGCCTCGGCGGTGACGGCAAACCCGTTGGGAATTTTGACGCCCTGCCCGGTAAGCCCGCGGTACATCTCTCCCAGGGAGGCGTTCTTGCCGCCGACCAGGGGGACATCGTTGATGCCTATTTCTTCGAACCAGCGAATGTATTTTGCGCCCAGAGACATGGTCACCTCCTGACTCTGTAGCCGCGGGGATGGTGGCGTGGCCCGCTCTCAAATTGACCAAAATGGAATTGAATGATTCGTACAGATTTTTTGTACACGCTATGGCATCACCGGAAATGCAAGGGCGGGCCGCGCCACCATCCCCGCGGCTACAAATATGCATCACCGGAAATGCAAGGGCGGGCCACCGGCCCGCGGCTACACGCCTATCCTATCTTAGAATGGTGAGCTAAAAAAGTCATAAAAAACATGCGTGAAAACCTTGCAAATCCATGACATTGAAGTGGTATAATGCCAGCAGTGGCTAACTGAGTTCATTGGGTTCCAACGAACTCAAAGAACTCAAGGAACGCCAGAACCCGTGGAGGTGAACCGGTGTCCGGCGCCCGCTGGTGTCCTAATCTAGGGTTGGCCCTTATCATCGCTGCTTCCACTCTCTTTGGCATCTGGTCTCGCCCGCCGGCCGGGGCGTCCCAGGGCACCCCGGTAACTATAGCCCTGACTTCAGCCACGATACCCCTGGGCGGCACCGGCGCCACCGATGTCTTTGTGAACGGCGTCACCGGCCCATACGGCCTGGCGGCCTATGACTTCCGCATCTCTTTCGACAGGACAAAGGTAAATGTCGTTAGTGTCCAAGGAGCGGATAACCCTTTCCACTCTCCCCCGACGAACAATGCCATCCCGGGGTATTACAGCGCCAATGCAAAGGGCGAACTTTATTTCAATGCCTTCCACACCAGCATGCCCGCTCCGATTGGCAATATCCGGGTGGCCAGGGTAACCTGGAAATCCCTCGCTGCCGGGGTGCACAGTCTGCGGCTCTCGGCCAGGGACGTCGCTACTGAGGATGGCGAACCCCTTGTCGTTTCGAGTGTTACCCACGGCGTTATTCAAACGTCCGGTGCAGCCGGCAGCTCACTGAACGTAAATACCGGCAAAAGCGGCGCCATGGCCATAACCATCAGCGGCATATCATCCCCGGGCTTCCAGTCGTATTCTCTCAAAGCCCATTACGACGTTACCAAGCTTTCTGTCGAAAGTGTCGCGGACGGCGATCAGCCTTTCGGCCCCCCGGCAGTCAAGAACATCGATAGGGTTAATGGAATAGTTACACTGGAGGATTCCATAGCCGGAAATCACTCCGGCCCGGAGACGGTGATCGCCCGTTTGAACATCCGCGGGCTGGCAACCGGAACCAGCAGCGTGGTCCTCGATGAGCTGATGCTCAAAGACGCTTCAGGCAGTGAACTGGTTGCCGGCGCCGCACCTGCCCCGGTGCAGGTGACCACACCCGTGGTAAAGACCGCATCAGCGGGATTGGGGCTCAATTCTGGCGTAACCCTGCCGGTTTCGGTGGAGGGTTTGGCCGGGCAGTCGCTGAAGGCCTACGACCTGTCCATCTACTTCGATCCCGACAAGATCAGAGTTAATGGCATCAATGATGGCAATGCGCCTTTCGGCACCCCGACGGTTAAGACCATAGACCACAAGCTGGGAAAGGTGTCGCTGGCACATGGGGTAAACGCGGGATTCCCAACGGGCCACGTCACCCTGGCCTATCTGGACATACAGGCCGTAAATCCAGGGGCAACCGTGCTCGCTCTGACCGTAAACACGCTGACCAATTCTGATAGCGAGGCAGTGGCGTACCTCAAGAGTGAAGGAACAGTCACCGTTTTCCCCACGATGATCGAAATAGGCTCTGCGGTGTTGTTGAAGGGTGTCAGCGCAGACATACCCATAATCGTCAAGAAAGTGCCCGAACCGGTTGCCGGCAAAGGGGGACTGACAAATTACTATTTTCGCATTGATTATGACCCCACGAAAATAAGGTTCAATCAGTTTAGGCCTGGCGCCGATCCCCGTTTTGCTGCCGTCCCGCTAATGACAACCGTCTCAGGCGCCGGCCAGGCCTTTGTCGGCCAGTACCTGTTTTCCCCTACCGGGCCGTCGGGCGATGTGACAGTCGCTTCGATGAACGTCACCGCCCTGGCTGAGGGAAGGACATTCCTTACCGTGGCCTCTTCCCCCGAGCATCGCCTGGTCGATGGCGCCGGGAAACCCATAGGCCATGGTAAAACGCCGGGCGAGGTAATCACCGTGGGCCTCGAAGTCGGCAGCCGTGTGCTGCCGGTAAATGCCAGCGCCATCGTCCCCATTACTGTCAAATTTCCCGATGGGCCTACCGGTCTCAGAGGCTACATGATGTCAGTCTATTTCGACCCCAAAAAGATAAGTGTGGATAGCGTCACCGACGGCGATGCGCCTTTTGGCGCCCCGCTTATGAAGATAGTTTCCAACCCCGATGGTACGGTTACCCTGGAAGACTACCAGAACGAAGCCGCGCCAACCGGCGATATCGTGGTAGCCAGATTGGCCCTTACCGCGCTGGCGCCCACCTCCTTCGGCACGGAAATTACCACGGCGGCGAACATCGCCATTGAGCTGGAAGGTCTTGTCGATACCCGGGGGACTGCTCTGGTTCGCGCGGTCGCGGCCAACCACGGTATCATTATTATCCCCGGCGTCAGGGTGGTGGCCGGCTCCGCTAGCGTCAAGAGGGGGGACATGGTGATCATTCCGGTCAAAATAGAGATGCACGAGGCTGCGGCGCCCCGGGGGATCGGCGGCTACAGCATAAGGGTTGCGTTCGATAAGACCAGGCTCAAGTTCGAAGCGGCCACCGGCGGCGCACCTCCGTTCAATCTGTGGCCTTCCAGGTCGCCTCAGCCGGCCACAGACCACGTCACCCTCACCGCCTCCCACCGGCAATCGCCCGGACCCAAAGGCAGCTTCCTCATTGCCAACCTGGTCTTTACCGCCCTGAGCGGCGCGCCGACGGGTGGGACGCCGCTGACATTGACGGTGGAGTCCCTTTCGGACCCCACTGGCAACAAGGTGACGGCGGACAAGGTCGACGGCCAGATTTATATCCCCCCGGTCGGGCCACCTGAGCCAGCACCAAAGCCCACGGTAGCCGGTGGCGGCGGCGCGCCACCGGGGCTCCCCCCGGCGCCACCACCCCCACCACCTCCTCCACCGCCCGTTTATGGATTCCCGGGACTGCCTGGCCCTCCGGGCGGCGGGCCAGGTTTGCCCCCGGGGCCAGGCCCCACCACGCCCCCTTTCCTGCTGGCGGGACCTACGGCTACGCCTACCCCGGTGCCGGCGTTGGGCAGCGCCCCACCAGGAGGCGGACGCGGGAGCGGAGCCCCTCCACCGGGCTCATTACCCCTTCCCGCGGCGCCGGCAACCGCTACACGAACTTCCGGGGCGTCGCCGCCAGCCACGGTATCGGCGCCCCTGGGCAGCCCGGTAGTCAACCTGAAGTCTGACGCCCGGGATGCCCGCGGCCTCTTTGTCCCCCCGACCCCCGGGCAGCGCATCACCATGCAACCAGTCAATGGCGCCATGAGCCTGGTAATGCCGGTGAGCGTTCCCAGGGACTCTTCCCTGAAGACCTTCAACGATCCGGTCAGCGGGGTAACCTTTGAAAATAACACCCTGACCGTCCCAATACGGGGCAGCGACGGAAAACTTCAAATGACCCTGGTGGCCACCACCGGCAGCCCGTCAGGCACCGGGTCGGCCGCCATCGCCCGGGTGGAAAAGCTCGAGTTACGAAGCGCCCCCGCCGGCGCCGACTTCTCGACACAGGACAGCAGGGTGGGCGTGGCCTCGGCATCGCTCACCGTAGAACTCAAGGCATTGCCCGAAGATGCCGCATTCAGCTTCACCGTTGCCAGATCACCCGGCGCCCCCATTCGCCAGTCGATATCCTCTGCCCTGGCCGCGCCCGGTAGACAACCCATGGACATTGCCTTCGCGATCAATGCCTCCCGGAAGAGTCTCAGAGACGAAGATGTCGGCGCGGCCAGAATCAGGATGAGCGCCGGCAAAGCGTGGGCCGGGAGCTTCGGTAAGGGCAGCATCTTGATCGCCCGCTCCGCCGGCGGCGGCATCACCGAGTTACTGGACACGCGAGTAGCAGAAGAAAACGAAGAACTGTCAACCTTTGAAGCGATCTCGCCCCGCGGTCTATCAACCTTCTCCCTGGTAGCAGTCAACGCGCTGGAGGCAACCCCGGTCCCTGCCGCTGCCGTTCCTCGTTCCCCGACCGGCTCCCCGGCGCCGCCGGCGGCCCCGGCAGCTACCACGCCACCGTCGCCGGCGCCGGCCGTCAGGCAATTGGACTCAGCCTTTTCCCCCATGG
>CAZFEA010000174.1:0-7372 GCA_964518085.1 uncultured Dehalococcoidia bacterium | reverse complement strand
TGAGCCCCTACCAGCTTTGCTTCGACATTATCGGTAAAGACAATATTTCCGCCGACATCCTGCGCAAGGTGGCAAACATCGAGACCAGGCTGACCTGCCTTGCCTGGTACGGCTGGGCCCTGCACGAAGCGCCCAAATACGAGGCCCAGGCGTTCAACCCGGATGTCAACGATGTCCAGCTCCTGGCCCTGGGAAACAAGGACCTGGAATCCCTGGTCAAGGAGGCAAGCTGGCGCCGCCTGGGTAAGATACCGCCGGACCTGAACCTGGTAGCCTGGGTTTACTCGACCAATGACCCCACCCAGGCCCCGGAGGGCAAGTGCGCCGCCGGAACCGAGCAATTCGTGCCGCCGGCCAGCGCTTTGACGGAAAGAGAATGGTTGGAATTCAAGACCCGTCACGCCCGGGACGTGGTCAAGGAATGGTCTCAGTATTCCCGGAACATGGGCTGGTCCAATGTTATCGGCTATTTCCCCGAGGTTCCGCCGGACATCGCCCACCTGGCTAACATGGGGCCCAACGGCAACTGGGCGGTGATCGACTGCATTCCGACGCAGCAAGGCCGGCGCCGGCCGATACCGGAGCTGTCAACCCATCGCACTCCGATCAAGAACCTTTATGGCACCGGTTCGGCCTGGCACCCGTCACCGGGGGCGCATTCCTATCAGGCTTACAACTGCTACAAGGTGCTTGCCGATGACTTCGGCCTGCGCAAGCCCTGGGCCGAGACGGGAAGGGCGTATTAGCACCGTCCCGGTCCCCTCTCCCTTGATGGGAGAGGGTCAGGGTGAGGGTGAAATTGGTTATTGAGTTATTGAGTTATTGAGTTCCGCCCATCCACCCTGCCACCAGCCACTGCCTGGCGCCTGGGGCCACCTCACTGCCTTTTTGACAGTCATGGTATAATTCGTGCAAACGTTATCAAAAATGACCTGCTGTTTCCGATATTTCAAGGGAGGAAAATCACGATGAGACATTCCCCCGTCGTTATCCGACGGCCTCTCAACCTTCTCCTGGCTTTACTCGTGGTAGGCCTGCTGGCCCTTCCATCGCTTTCCATGCCGCCGGCCGCCCGGGCCGAGACGGCCACCAGTCTCACTATCTCATCAGCGACAGTCCCGTTTGGCGAGACGGGAACCACTGACATCACGATCAACGGGCTCAGCGGCCCAAGGGGGCTGGCCGCCTATGACATCATAGTCAGTTTCGACAGAACAAAATTAAACGTGGTGTCTGTCGCCGGCGGAGCGCCTCCGTTCGATAGCGCTCCAACGGCCAACGTAAATCCTGCCTCGCAGAATTATGCCAACAACACCGGCCAGGTGAAGCTGAATGCATTTCACGCCAAGATCCCGGGGGCGATAGGCAATATCAAAATAGCAACCGTCACCTGGAAGGGGATGGCGCCCGGCTCCCACACTGTCACCCCGGCCATAACCACACTGGCGGACGCCGACGGATCTCCAATAACCGGGGCTTCGCTGGTTAGCGGGACGGTAACCGTCACTGCCGGGCCGGCGGGAACAACACCTATTCCTCCTCCTCCTCCTGCCCCGACCCAGGCGCCAACTCAGCCGCCGACGCAACCCCCGGCGCCGCCTCCCCCCGCCGGCAGTCCGGCGCCGACGGCGCCTCCCACAGGTCCCGCGGTCACTCCCCCGGGACCGCCGGCCACTCCCGGGGCGACTACCGCTCCTCCGACGCAGCCCCCGGCCACCCCGGCAACCCGTCCCACGCCCGCGGGGACCTTTGTTGAAGTCGGTTCGGCGACCATCGCCCGCGGCGCCACGGCGCAGATATCGCTGACGGTCAATAACGTTACTGCCGCCAGCGGTCTCGGATCATACGATTTTGAAATCAGTTTTAACCCCGAAGGCATCAAGGTAGACGCCATACGCCCTGGCGACAACCCCTTCGGCGATCCGGCAGCCTCGACTATCAACAACAACGCCGGAAAGATTTTCATGAACGATTTCCATGGGACGGTTCCCGGGCCTAAAGGCAATGTAACCGTGGCCGGTTTGAGGGTGACCGGGCAGGCCCCCGGCGCCTGGCCGCTAACGTTGCGAGTGGTCACCCTTGCGGCCACCAACGGCGATGACCTGGCCAACGTGGTCCTGAACGGCACCATAACGGTAACCGGGGCTGCCGCATCCCCTACCGCGCCGCCCGCAGCCACACCTCCGGCCACCAAGCCCGCGCCTTCCCCAAAGCCCGAAGCGACAACAGCGCCTCCGCCGCCGCCCACCCCGGAAGTGACGACGCCACCGCCGCCGCCGGTAAGAACCTCACCGCCGCCACCTCCACCTACGCCCGCGCTCACGGTAGCCCCGACACCCAGGCCAACCACCCCGGCGCCGACCCCAACCCCGGCCCCGCCGGCCGGCGGCTGCGCCTGTCCCGCGGCCCAGGCAGCAAGCGGCGAAACCGCGGCGCAGCCCGGTTTGCCGGTGATCATGGGCAACCTCGCACTCATTGCCATAGTGGCGGGGATCTTGTTCGTCCTCACCCGGAAGAAATCGACCCCGCCGAATCCGTAGCCGCACGCTGCGCGTGCCAACTAATACGAACGCAATTATTTATGGCGAATCCACCCCGTAGGGGTTTGATTTATCAAACCCAACCAGGGCTTGATGAATCAAGCCCCTACGGCTGGTTTATGCTGCACGATTTATTGCGTTAGTATTAGCCGCGGTGGCATGTGCGCCCATCAGGAGGTTGTCACCGGTCCAGCAACCTGCCGCAAATACTATTACCCCCGTGAGCGTAGCCCGTAGGTGTTTGTTTCAGCATCCGATGTTGACTTCACCTGCACGGGATTCCGAAACAAGCACCCATGCCCGCTGGCGGCGGGCACCATGAAGGATGAAAATGGCCTATCAACGCGAGGAGACCCAGTTTACCTCCCCCTTTTGCGAAAGGGGGATACAGGGGGATTAGTCCCCCTTTTTCAAAGGGGGAGATGGCGGTATTTTCTGAGCACGTTCGGAATGACAGGCATCTACTCAGGCGCTACCAGGAGGTAGCCAACGCCGGGTCTGGCTATGAGGTAACGGGGATTGGCAGGATCGGGTTCAATCTTGTGCCGCAAACGCCTGATGTAAGCCCTCAGGTAGTCCAGTTCGTCCCGGTACTCAACCCCCCACACCCGGGTGAGCAGGTCCTGGTGCAACATTACCTTCCCCGTATTGGAGGCCAACTGCTGTAAAAGCTTGTATTCCGTGGGGGTCAGGTCCACGTCCTTGCCGGCCATGGTTACCCGCCTCCTGACGAAATCTATGCTCAACTGACCGATGGTCAAGACCGGGCTCCTGATTTCCTCCGGGATCCTGGCGCGGCGCAGAACGGCCTCAACCCTCGCCAGCAACTCAAGGGCGCTAAAAGGCTTGGTCAGGTAATCATCGGCGCCAAGCTTGAATCCCCGGATCTTGTCGGATTCCTCCGCTTTGGCGGTGAGCATGATCACCGGCAGGGCGGAAAACTCCCGGATACGCCGGCAAAGTTCGAAGCCGTCCATGCCGGGCAACATTATGTCCAGGATGGCCAGGTCCGGCATCTCCGTCTGCATGGTGGCCAGGGCCTGGGTGCCGTCCTCAGCCATCAACACCTTGTAGCCCACCGACTCCAGGTTGGCCCTTACAAAACGTAACAGGCGAACATCATCATCAACTATCAGAATAGACGCATTCTTGCTCATATTAGCTCCGGCATGGCTATTCATCATCCTTCAGGGATGGCGACTGGGGCAGTTCAAAGTGGAAGGCGCTTCCCCCGCTGCCCCGGCTCTCGGCCCAAATCCGGCCTCCGTGAGCCTCCACCAATCCCCTGGCGATGGATAGGCCCAGCCCGGTGCCGCCGATGCGCCGGGTATGGGGGCTGTCTACACGGTAAAACCGGTCGAATATTCTGTCGAGCTGCTCCGGCGGGATGCCGATCCCTTCGTCGGCGACACTGATGACCACTGAGCCATCAGCCACCGCGCCGCTGACACTCACCCGGCCGCCTGACGGGGAATACTTGATGGCGTTCTCAACCAGGTTTTTCAGGACCTGCTCCACGCACCGGGCATCCGCATCCACGATCGGGAACGGCGAAGGAAACTCGGCCACCAGTTGGTGTGACGCCGTCCGGGATTTCATGTCCTGCACCACCTTCTGGGCCAGGCGAGGCAGGCTCAACGGTTCCTTCTCCAGCTTCAGGGCGCCGGCCTCCAGTTTGGCTATCTGCAACATCTTGTCAATCAGGTTTTGCAGTTCGTCCGTTCTTTCATCGATAGTCCTGAGAAAATCCCTTCGTAGCGAGCTTTCCCAGTCAACGTCCTGCCTTAACAGCGAAGTGGTACAGCCCTTTATCGAAGTCAAAGGGGTGCGCAACTCGTGGGAAATCGCCGAGATAAACTGTGACTTTATCTTGTCCGCCTCTATCAGGACCATGGCCCGCTCCGCCTCCTGGGACAGCTCCGCGTTTACCACGGCCAGGGCCATGTCTTTGGCAATGGCCTGTATCAACCTCTCATCCGCCGGGGAGAATTGCCTGTCGGCTGAGCCGTTCATGACCATTACCACTCCAACAAACCGCTCCTTGTAGGTCAGCGGAGCGCACAGAACGTTCCTGGCAGCCCCGGCCATTCCCTTCAGGCTCATCAAGGACCGGCACGCCGCCAATGTCAAGCGGTAAGTCTCGCCATCGAGGTTGGGCGTGATTGTCAGTCCCGGCGGCGGCTCTTCCCGGACTTCGGGCTTATCTCCGGTATATATTTCAAGCGGCGTCCCTGGCTCCAAGCGTTGCTCCAGGCCAGCGGCGCACTGGACCACGAAATTGTTGGTCTTTTTCCTGAAAAGGGGCACCGCGCCGGCGCTGGCTGCCGGCATGACTTCGATAGTCCTGGCCAGCCCGGCTTCAAGGGAAGCTGGGAATTCAGGGTACGAGGTGAGGCTCTTCGATACTGCCAGCAGCGACGACAGCTCACGGCTGCGCTGCTCCACCTCGTCGTAGGACTCCTTCAGCTTGGTCCTCATGTCGTCAAAGGCCTCGGCCAGGGCGCCTATTTCGTCCCTGCCGGCCGGGGTCACCGGCGTCGCCAGGTCCCCCCGGGCCATCTGTTGCGAGGCAAGCTTCAAGCCTCTAACCCGCGTTACCACATCATGGGTAATAACCCAGGCAATCCCCAGGAACAACGCCATCAGCACCGTTCCCGAAGCGAAAAGCCCGCGCTGCAGGTCGCGGGTGGAAGCCAGAGCCTCATCCTCAGATTGCCGGACCAGAACGCCCCAGGACGCCTTAGAAAGGGGGACAAAGGCCAGGACATGCCTTCCAACCCGGTCCCCGGCTTCATGACAGGTGTGGCAGGCGCCCATCGCCGGCTTACGCTGTTCTATAAGCTGAGCAAAGCGCTGGGGATGGTCGCTCACTTCAAAGGGGTACAGCGGATGACCGGGGGTAGTCCGGACGAGGACCATCCCCTTCTGGTCCACGATTTCCATGTATCCGGTCTCGCCCAGCCTTATGGGCTGGATAAACCCGCCCGGACTCGACGCGGCGATATCCACACTGGCTACCAGAACCCCCCGGACAGTCCCGGCAACATCCTTCACCACGGTGGAGATAAAGACCACCGGCTTGCCGGATTGCGGGGCAGCGACCTGACCCGATATCACCGGTCCGCCTTCCACCAGTGTTTGCCTCAAAGAGTCATATTGGGAAAGGTTAACCGGCCCTGTCCCGGCGGGACTGGCCCATGTGGTTTCCATGGCGTCATCCACCAGAAAGAGGCCCTCCACCACCACCCCTTGCAACCTGTAGTTGCTCCTCAGCTTCTGTCCCATAAGGTCCAGGTCAGCGGAGACGAACGGATAGCTCAAGCCGCCGGCGCTGCTCACCAGTTGACTTACAGCGCCATCGAGGGTATCATCGCCGTACCTGGCGATTACCCCGGCCAGGGTCAGCCGCTCCTTCAGCGTATTATCGGTGCTCCGGTTCAGGGCCATCAGGCCGAAGACCCCGAAGAGCAAGACGCCTGCAGCCACGCCGCCCATGACCAGGATGCTCACCTTTTTCTGCAGGGTCAGGTTGCCAGATGGTGCTCGCGGCAAGGGATGTGTCATTACTCGGAAGATACCGGTACCACAGGCGGCCCTGCCCGTGAGAATATGCTTTTCATAGTTGATGGTGCTCGCGGGAAAGCGTGCTTTGTGGTTACATTATATATTACGTAGCGGCGCGCTGCCGTGTGCAGTACCCAGTAGTGGCACGCTGCGCGTGCAGTAGCCAGTACGAAGCATCGAATAAAACGATGACCCTGAATTAAACACGAATAAACACGAATGAGCACGAATTAATACCAAGAGCACAGAATACAAGATACAATAGTCACTGGAGGTGGTGCGCCTTCTGCCTTCTGCCTTCTGCCTTCTGCCTTCCGCCTTCCGCCTTCTGCCTTCCGCCTTCTGCCCTCTATCTTCTATCTTCTATCTTCTATCTTCTATCTTCTATCTTCTATCTTCTGTCTTCTATCTTCTGTCTTCTGTCTTCTATCTCGATACCGGCATCCGCAATACCTCTGCCGGTACAGCCCCGCTTCCCGGGCCATCTCGCGGCTGCGGCGATAGCCCGGCCGCAGGTCCTGGTACAGGAACCTGACGCCCGCTTTCGCCTGTGTTTCCTGGCCGATTTGCCTGATCCATTCCTGGTCCTGGTAAGGGCTGATCAGAAGGGTGGTGGTAAAGGCATCGAAGCCTTCCCGTTTTGCGGCCGCGGCGGCATGGGACAAACGCAGCGTGTAGCAATACCGGCAGCGTTCGACCTGCATCTCATGGCCGGCCACAGCCTGGAAATAGTCCTCGGGATGGAATCCGGAGGCAACTATGAGGGGGAGACCGATAGTGCGGGCATAGTCCTCCATGGTCTGAAGGCGGAGCCGGTGCTCATCGAAGGGATGGATATTGGGATTGGACCAGTAACCCGATAGCTCGTGGCGCTGTTCCCGCCAGAAATCGACGGTGTAGGTGCTGCACGGCGCGCAGCAGGTATGTATCAAGATCGAGGCCATGCCTCTATTTTATGCCCGCAGGGGAGCAAAGGGCAAACAGCCAGGACCGTAGGGGCGACGCCACGGCGGGGCGGCGGTTGATGGGCGGGGGCGGCTCGCCCGCCGGGGTCGCGTGGTGGGGCTGTAGCCGCGAGCCGTTGGCTCGCCCTTGCGTTTCCGATGACACGAATAAATCGCTTCACAGCATAGGAACAATGGAAAGCTCATGTTTGCCGGCCGGTCACTCCGTTCCGGTCAATTTGAGGGCGAGCCACGCCGCCATCCTCGCGGGTACGTAGCACATGCTAGTCTGAAAATAGCTTGGCCTGCGCCGACTGGCCTCTG
>CAZFEA010000173.1:0-7373 GCA_964518085.1 uncultured Dehalococcoidia bacterium | reverse complement strand
GGGAGAGGGTAAGGGTGAGGGTGAAATTCATGTTACCCCTCACCTTAATCCTCTCCCGCAAGGGGAGAGGAGATGCCGGGGTGAAACCATGAAGCAATGGGAACGCTATCTTTCAGAAACGGATATTGCCCTTTACCGCACCTGCAACTATGACCAGCGGAGGCTCAGCTTCGGGCAAAGGCCGGTCCTGCTGGTCATAGACATGACTGTCCCCTTTGTGGGGTCCAGGCCACAGCCGCGGCTGAAAGCTGTCCAGGAATATGCAACCAGTTGCGGACAGGAGGCATGGGATGCCGTGGAGAACATCGGAAGATTGCTCGGGGCCTGCCGGGCCAGGGCGATTCCCGTGGTATTCACCACCAGCGACGCGGAGATAGGTCGCTTCACCTGGGGCGCTACCAAGCGCTCGGCGCCCACCGGGGCTGCCCAGCCGGACATGGAGCGGATAGTCGAGCCCCTCCTGCCGTCACCTTCGGAGATAGTCATAAGGAAAAGCAGGGCCAGCGCCTTCTTCGGCACCTCGCTGCTCGGTTGTCTCCAGGCGGTTAAGGCCGATACGCTCCTGGTCACCGGCTGTACCACCTCGGGCTGTGTCCGGGCATCGGTGGTGGATGGCCTTTCATTTGGCTATCCCTGCTTTGTTGTCGAGGAGTGCACCTTCGACCGGTTCGAATTCTCCCACTGGGCCAGCCTTTTCGACATGCACGCCAAGTACGCCGAGGTGATTGGCCTCGATGAGGCTACAGACTATGTTAATGGAATGAAGCATGGATGAACGCGTAGCCGCGGGCCGATGGCCCGCCCTCAAATTGACCGGAATGGCGTTAGTGTACTCAAACATATTTTTTACTCCAGCCGTTGAATCCAGTCGACTATTCGTATCATCGGGAATGCAAGGGCGGGCCATCGGCCCGCGGCTACGGGAGGATGAATGCTATTAGACGGTAAAGTTGCGCTGATCACCGGCGCGGCCACGGGCATCGGCCGGGCCGGCGCTAGCCTGTTCGCCCGGGAAGGCGCCAGGGTGGTCATCGCCGACATAAACCGGGAGGATGGGCAACGGGCTGTGGAAACGGTACAGTCTCAGGGCGGCCAGGCGGCTTTTGTGCCGGTCGACCTGAGATCGGTGGCCGAAATAGCGAAAATGGTCACTTCGGCGGCCGGTGTTTACGGCCGGATCGACATCTTCTGGCACAATGCCGGGGTAACCTGTCCCGGTCATATCGAGTCCATAACCGAGGAGGCCTTCGATAGCGAGGTGCAGGTAAGCCTGAAAGCGGCTATTTTCGGCACCCAGCGGGTAATCCCGGTTATGAGGCGGACCGGCGGCTCCATTCTGTTTACCAGCTCTATGGTTGGGCTGCGACCCACGCCATACCGCCCCGAGTACTCTTTAACCCACGGCGTGGAGAAGGCCGGCCTGGTCATGCTTATGAGGTGCCTCACCGAGCCCCTGGCAAAGTACAACATCAGGGTCAACTGCATCTGCCCCGGTCCGGTGGCCACCCAGCGCTGGCTGGACAACAATGTTCTGCGGGCGCGGGCGCTGGGGGTGGACCCGCAAGAGCGCCTGAAGTCGCTGGGCGACCGGCTTCCCATAAAAAGGGTAATCACGGAGGACGAAATCGCCGCCGCCGCCGCCTTCCTGGTCTCGGATAAAGCCCCGGCAGTGACCGGGGTGGCCTTTCCTGTAGATGGCGGGTTCAGTGCGGTCTGAACCCAAAATCAAAAATCAAAATGTAAAATGCAAAAAAATTGCCGGTAACCACGAATGAACACGAATCAACACTAATTAACACGAATGGATACCGATATTCTAGGCGAGTCAAACGATCAATAAATAACGAAGTCTAGTTCGCGTTTATTCGTGTTTATTCGTGGTTAATTAAGGAATGGAGGTCAATCTTGGCCAGAATTGAGGTCCCGAAACCCAGGTTTCCCAAAGTCCCGGCGAAGATTTCCCTGGAAGATATCCTGCCGGCCATCCGGACCATTGCCCGCCGCAAGCATCACAGCTATGAATATCCCGGCTTCGAGGTCAAACCGGGCCGGAAGTACCTGCTGCTGTGCGACAGCACCAACGACAAGATGGTCATGGAGGCCATTGGCCTCGCCATCAGGGAAGCCGGGGGTGTGCTGAACACCGTCGTGGTCGAGGGTTATCCGCAGATGACCGAGTCCATCGACCTGCTGGATACCATGTTCTCGCGCAACTGGTTTCCGGCCTGGGTGTGGCAGGCCATTGCCGAAACCGACGTGCTGATCATGGGCGCCTTCCTTCTGGGCAACTACACTCCCAATACTCCTGTCGACATCAAGGATAAGGACAACGTGATGATGTACCTGACTCCCGATGTGTGCCTGCCGCAGGTCCAGGGCTTTCCCTTCGAGGTGCGGCACCTGCTGGATGTCAGGACCTGGGAGATGATGGTCAATGGAAAAACGATGGAAATGACCGATCTCGAGGGCACCCAACTGAGGTGGTCGATGACCCGGCAAAGCTGGGACGAAACAGTCAAGCGGAATCGCATCAACTTCGGTGTGGACCATTACCCCGGGCACCTCATGGTGCCGGTGATGACCGGAGAGGCCGAAGGGAAGCTGGTCACCAGCGCCATCACCTTTGGCGGGCCTGCCGCCCGGACGGCCATGACCGTCAAGGCGAGCCAGGTGGTCAAGGTGGAAGGACAGGGAAGATTGCCCGATGTGCTGCGCCAGTCCTTTGAGGAATTCAAACAGGTAAAATCACCCAATTTGCCCGGCCCGGGCATTAACTGGTGGACCACCCTGGCCATCGGCACTTCCCCCAAGTGTCGGCCCGCGGCCAACTGGGACAAGCTGACCGGCTCGGCCCGGATGCACGCCTGGGGTCTCGGCCACAGCCGTTCCGGGGTGATTCACACCTCCGTCGGCGAGGCCGTGGTCAGCCACGACCGGAGGATAATCAGGCACATGAATCTGTTCTTCCCCACGCTGGTGTGCGACGGCAGAACGGTGATCGACAAAGGCCACCTGGTGGCCCTGGATGACCCCGAGGTGATAAGATTGGCCGCCAAATACGGCGATCCGGAGCACCTGCTCCGGGAGGACTGGATACCGGCTATTGCCGGAGTGAATGCTTGAAAATACAAATGCAAAGGCAATAATGATGGTGTATTGATCCCGTAGGGGCGAACCTATGTGTTCGCCCGCGGGCAGACACGCAGATCCGCCTCTACGCAGAGTCAATTAATTCCTTTGTATTGAAACACCCTCACCCTGACCCTCTCCCGTCAAGGGAGAGGGGACCAAGGAACAACACATGCCAATAAGAGCTCTCCCCGAGGGAGAGGGGACCAAGGAGCAACCCATGCCTGTAAGCACTGTCACCCTTGAACCGGCAACCTTCGAAGTCCTGAAGAACAAGCTCCAGGCCATCGTCAACGAGCAGACGATCACCCTGAAGCTGGTTTCCGGGTCGCCCATCGTCACCGAGTCCGGCGACTTCAACACCGGCATCTACCTGCCGGACTGCACCGCCGTGGTCCGCGGCCAGGAGAACATCGGCCATGCCAGCACCCTGGCCCACATGATCCGCGGCGTTATCGAGGACTGCCGGGTCAATCCCGGCATCGGCGAAGGCGACATGTTCTTTTCCAACGACCCCTGGAAAGGGGCCTCCCACCAGTCGGATGTGGCCATACTCGCCCCGCATTTTTACCGGGGCGAGATCGTCGCCTGGTCGGGCTGCGTCTGCCACGTCCTCGATGTCGGCGGCATGACCGCGGGGAGCTGGTGTGTCAAGGCCTCCGAATGTTACCAGGAGGGGGTGGCTTTTCCGCCCATCAAGATCGTCGAAAAAGGCGTCCTGCGCCAGGACGTGTTGAATGCCATTCTCAACCAGTCGCGGCTGCCCTTCCTCGAGGTGCTGGACCTCAAGGGGATGATCGCCTGCAACAACGTGGCCATCAAACGCATACTGGAGCTGGTGGAGCGCTACGGGATAGATGCTGTCAAGGAGGTAATGATCGGCCTGGTGGACCGCGCCGAGCAGGGCCTGCGCCGGAGGCTGGCCGGGCTTCCCGACGGCATATACCGGGGTGTGGACTTCATCGACCACGACGGCCACCAGAACAAGCTGTATAGGATCGCGGTGACCCTGACCAAGGAAGGCGACCATATGACCTTCGATTTCACCGGCTCCTCCCCGCAGGCGCCGGGGTTCATCAACTGCACCATGGGGGGAATGGAAGGCGGCATAGCCACTCCGCTGTTCATCACCCTGTGCTACGACCTTCCCTGGAACGGCGGCCTGCTGAGGCCGGTGAAGATAATCGGCCCCAAGGGCACAATCTGCAATGCTGAGCGGCCGGCGCCCGTCGGCGGCGCCTCGGTCATGGCCAAGCGTTCGGTGATGAACGCCTGCACCCAGGCCCTCTCCCGGCTGGTTTCCACCAGTCCCGCCACCAGGAACGAGGCCAGGGCGGTGGCCGGGGGCACCTTCATGACTCTCAACCTGCGGGGCGTCAGCCAGTACGGCGAAAGATACGGCACGATGGTTATGGACCCCCACGCCTGCGGCGAAGGGGCCTATCCCTTCCGGGACGGGGTCGATGCCGAGGGGCATGTCGGTTCGCCCCGCAGCAGCATACCCAATGTGGAAAGCAACGAGGACTTTGCTCCCCTGTTGTATCTCTACCGGAAGCTGTTGCCCGACACCGGCGGCGCCGGAAAAATGCGGGGCGGGAACACCATGAGCCTGGCCTTCAGCGTGCACAACAAGAAGACACAGGAGGCGGTGCTGTGTGGTCACGGCGTGGAAATGCCCAACTCGGTGGGCCTGGCCGGGGGAGGCCCGGGGGCGTGCGTGGTCAATACCCACTTCAAGGAAACGGATCTCGATTCTCAAATTAATGGCGGCCGGATTCCGCGGGATGCCGCGCGGTTGAAAGGGCGGAAGGTAAATGTCGGCGCCAAACCGGGGGACCTGCTGTTCCGTCCTGGCGATGTCTTCTCCTATTCCTTCCAGGGCGGCGGGGGGTGGGGCGACCCACTGGAAAGGGCGCCGCAGCGCGTGCTCCAGGACTACATTGATGGCGCGGTTTCCGCCGCCTGGGCGCGGCGGGCCTACGGCGTGGTGATTGACCCCGAAGCCGAAGAGGTCAGCAAAAAGGAGACCGCAGTCTTGAGGAAGCGCCTGAGAGCCAAAAGGCTGGCCCGCGCCCGCGCCGGCGCCGGAAACGCTGAAGTAGCGGGGGTAGCGGCACGCGGCAGCGTGCCTGGTGGGGTTCCCGCTCCTGGTCCGGGATCTGGCGCAGGGGCAGGTCTTGCGCCTGCCTCTGGGGGCGGGGCGGCCCCGGGCATAGAGTTCCTCCATCCCCTGGGAGAGGCCCTGGAAGTAGTGTTAATCAACGGTTCGAAGCTCATCCGCTGCCGCTGCGGCTACCGGTTCGGCCCCGCCGGGGCCAACTGGAAAGACGGCGCCCTGAAGTCGGTGGTATCCCCGGCCAAATACGGCAAACTGGTCAAACTGCACCGCGACCTGGAGGCCCGGGAATACCTCTGCCCCGCCTGCGGCGTCCTCCATAGCGTCGAGATCAACCGCAAAGACGCCCCGCCGCTGTGCGAGGTGGAGCTGAGTTAGTTATTGGGTTATAGCGTAGGGTGGGTTAAGCGCTTGGGGGGCTGCCGCGGGGTGGGCTGCGCGAACCCACCTTTCAAGCTTCGAACCTGCCCAGGAATTGCCCCGGTGTCTCAATCTTGATTCCCGTGTATTCCTTCAGTTTGGCCAGGTGCCTGTCCCCGGTGATGATGACTTCCGCCTTCAAGGCCAGGGCGCACTCGATAAACTTATTGTCGTCGGGATCGCTTTCCACCGCCTCTACGATTGGGGTCTTGTTGGTAAAGGAGCAGTTGTGGCCCATCCCGAAAAGCGAAACTAACTCCTTGATATGGTCTTTTTCCAGGCCAATTCTGGCAAAGACCTCGAAGTATTCGTCGAGTATTTCGTTCGAAAGGGAAACGGTTATTGCTCCTGTCTTCCACAGGTCGATGATCTTGCGCGGGTTTCCTCCAAAAAAGGACGAGACGAATACGTTGGTATCAATGACCACGCGCATGGCCGTTCTTCTTCTTTCTTACCTCTATTATTGCCCTTTCGACATCGTTTGCCGTAACACCCTGGGCGGATAGACTCGAGCCTATTCGATCCCAGAGACGGTCGATGTACGAGCCGATATCCCGCTCTTTGACATATGCTTCGATAAGCTCGCGGACCATCTGGCTGGAGGTCTTGCCTTCCATGCGCGCCAGCTTTGCGAACCGTTTCTTGGTTTCAGCGTCGATTCTTGCTACTACCTGTGTTGCCATGTTTTCCTCATTTCAGAGCGTAGTCATGTATATGTCATATTCCGGTATATGTTTGTATTCAGTGTATACATTATATGTGTCCGGTCTGCAAAGCTCAAGGGATAGCAGCTTGCTGAGCAAAAATAGTCTAACGGCCCCTCGTGCCTCTTCCGGGCTTCTTCACCGCCCCCGTCAGGCCCACCGAGCTTGCAGGCGCATAGCCATGGACTGATTAAGACTGATCTGTGGTAAAATTATTTTTCTTGCGGGGTAGCGCAGCCGGCCAACGGACACGGGTTGGGCCGTGAGGCCGGTTCAAATCCCTGCTGCTTTAAGGAAGTGCATTTTGGCCTCGGTTAAGACGAAATACGAGCATATAGTTCTGGAAGATGGTGTCCCGGTAATAGGCGGCACCAACATGAAGGTCGTGGAACTCGTTGTGGAGAAGATGGCTTATGGATGGAGCCCCGAAGAGCTGCGCTACCAGCATCCTTACCTGACTTTGGGGCAGATTCATTCGGCCCTCGCCTACTACTGGGACCATGTAGCGGAGTTGGACGCGGACATCGAACGTCGCCTCAAAATCGTTGAGAGTATTGAACAATCCTCCAGGCCTTCGTCCTTGATTGCCAAATTGAAATCGAAGGGCCTGATCTAGTGTCTGTTGCCCTGTATATGGATGTGCATATACCCAGGGCAATAACCGAGGCTTTGCGTCTTAATGCCGTCGATGTCCTCACGGCTCAGGAGGAGGACGATGCTGACCGCCTGTCCGATGAGCAAATCCTTGAACGGGCACATGTGTTGGGGCGCGTCCTGTTCACTTTTGACGACGACCTTGTGGCAATTGCCGCCGTCCGTCAGAAGGCCGGAGTCCCCTTTGCCGGACTTATTTACGCACGTCCCATGAGTATTTCCGTGGGAGCCTGCATTCAGGATCTGGAGATTGTTGCCAGGGCGGCTGACCCGGAAGATACTGCCAATCTGGTTCAATTCCTGCCGCTTGCGAAACGATAGCCCGCTGTGCAAGGGCAACGAATGGTTTA
>CAZFEA010000172.1:0-7396 GCA_964518085.1 uncultured Dehalococcoidia bacterium | reverse complement strand
TCCCCCTGTATCCCCCTTTCGCGAAAGGGGGAGGTAAACTGGGTCTCCTCGCGATGATAGGCCATTTTCATCCTTGATGGCGCCCCCTGGCAAGGGGGCATGGGTGATTGCTCAGGATTTTAACACAGTGATCACCCACGGTGCGACTCCTTTTCAATCGCCGGGGACGCAGAGGTTCAATTAACGTTGGGGATTTATGATTACCTTGATGGACTCGGCGGCGCCGGCTACTAGCTGGAAACCGGGGCCGGTCTCGCCCAGGCCGAGCCGATGTGTGATCATGGGACGGACATCAACTATTCCCCCGGCAATGAGGTCCATCGCCGTCTGGTAGTCGGCAGGGCTGCCAGCGTAAGAAGTGGTAATAGTGACATCGGTGCGCCAGAAAATATCGTTCAAAGAGACCGGTATGGTAACCCCACTGTCTGTGGGCGCGAATACCAGGATCGTCCCCCCCCGTTCCACCGATGCCAGCGCCTGGCTGAAGGCGGAAGGGGCGCCGGTGCATATGATTACCCGGTCTGCCAGCCGGCCGTGATTCAAACGGCGCAGGGTCGAAGGGAGATCGTCCCGGGCATGGACCGCGGCATGGGCGCCGAGTCTTGTGGCCGCTTCGAGCCGGTAACCATTTATGTCTGTGGCCACGACAAAGGCCGCGCCGAAGGTACGGGAGAGCATGATGTGCAGCAGCCCGGCAATGCCGCTGCCAATAACGGCCACGCTATTGCCGGCTCGGATTCGTGCCCGGCGCTGGCCCCGGAGAACGCAGGCTGCGGGTTCGACAAAGGTGGCCTGGTCGTAGGAAACGTGGTCTGGCAGGAGAAACATGCCACGGTCGACATTGATCGCCGGGACGCGGATGAACTCGGCGAAGCCGCCGGGGTCAACATTGGTCTGGCGCAGGGTTTCGCATACGCTATGGTCACCGTTGAGACAGTAATGGCAGGTGTTGCAGGGCACGTGGTGAGCTATGGCCACCCGGTCGCCCACTTTGTAGCGGGTAACTCCTTCTCCCAGGGCGGTGACCTGACCGCCGATCTCGTGGCCCAGGACAAGGGGGGCGCGGCTAAGTCGGTACCATTCCATCACGTCGCTGCCGCAAATGCCGCAGGCTTCGACGCGCACCATCAGTTCGCCGGGTCCAATCCGCGGCAGCGGCCAGTCTTCGACACGGACATCCCGGTTGTTGTACCACCTGGCGATTCTCATAGGGTCACCCTCACCCCTTCGGCTTCGCTCAGGGCAAGCTCTGACCCTCTCCCGTCGAGGGAGAGGGAGACAGCAAATGATGAATCAAACGCCTACCGGCGCCCTGGCCTTTTCGGTCTCGAAGAGCTGCTGGGCCTGCTCCGTATTGGCGCCCTCGTGGATAATAGCGCGAATGGCCTTGATCATGGGCACCGGATAGTCATTCTGCCATATGTTTCGTCCCAGGTTGACCCCGATGGCGCCGTTTTGCATCCCGTCATACACAAAGTCGAACACTTCCCGCTCCGTTTCGACCTGCGGACCTCCGGCCATCACCACCGGCACCGGACAGCCGCGGACCACCCTGGCGAAGTCCTCGCACCAGTATGTTTTGACTACCCTGGCCCCGAGCTCGGCGGCGATGCGTGAAGACAAACCCAGGTAGCGGGCATCGCGTTTTCCCAGTTCTTTGCCCACCGCAGTAACCGCCATGACCGGTATGCCATAGTGTTCGCCCTCGTTTACCAGCCTCGCCAGGTTCAACAGCGATTCCTTTTCATATTCGCTGCCGACAAAAATGGAGATGCCCACCGCGGCAACGTTCAAGCGGATCGCCTCCTCCATGGAAGCGGCCAGGCCTTCGTTGGACAGGTCCTTGCCGACCATGCTGGCCCCGCCGGACACACGGAGGATCACCGGTTTGGCGTTTTTCGGGTCGATGCAGGCGCGGAGTACGCCCCTAGTGACGAAAATGGCGTCGGAGTAAGGCAGGAGGGGTTCAACGGTCTGACCCGGCTGCTCCAGCTTGCGGGTGGGCCCCTGGAAATACCCGTGGTCTATGGGCATGAACAAAGCATGCCCGTCGGGCTGAATCATTTGGGCCATGCGGTTGGCCATTCCCCAATCCATGTGGGTACCTCCTCTTGGAGTTATCGCGTTATTGATTTTCCCTCTCCCTTGATGGGAGAGGGTCAGGGTGAGGGTGATCCCCTCACCTTAATCCTCTCCCGCAAGGGGAGAGGAGACCGGTGTTGTTATTATACAACTTTGAGGGCCTAACGCTGCAGCCGGGTAATTGCCACCCGCGCCTCGAGGACCATGTCCGCATCGTCGGAAATGGCGAGAAACCGCTCGTAAGCAGCGATGGCTTCGGCTGTTTTCCCCTGTTTTTCGAGAATGAATCCCCGGCGGTACCAGGGAAGCGGCAGCGAGGGGTCCACTGCGTTGGCCTTGATCACGTCAAGGAGGGCCTCATCATAGCGCTGGGACGCGATCAAGGCCAGCGCCCGGAAATCGTAATTGTTGGCGGTAGGATTCAGCTCAATGGCCTTCGAAAAATCAGGAAGGGCCATGGCCGGCTCCTGCCGGTGATAATATATCAGCCCGCGGTTGGTGTAGGCTTCAACGAATTTCGGGTCCAGGGAAATGGCGGCGGCATAATCCGATAGCGCTTCCTCCTGGCGTCCCAGGCGGTTATAGGAAAAGGCCCGGTTCCCGTAGGCATGGGCATAACCGGGATCGGCCTTGATGGCCAGGTTGTAGTGTTCGATGGCCTTCTCATGGCGGCCCAGGTCAGAGTAGGCATTGCCCAGGCCGTAGTTGACATAGCTATCATCGGGACTCAGCAGGGCCGCCTGGCCGTAATGGATCAGGGCCAACTGAATTTCTTTGCCGGCATTGGCTGTGCGCGCCAGGTTTATATGCGGGGAGGTGCGCTGGGGGGTCAGCTCTGAGGCGCGGGTAAAGAAGTAAAAGGCTCTTTGCCGGTCCCCCTGCTGCAAGGCCCATTCGCCCTTATATTCCAACCATTCGGATAATGACTCCCGGCTTACAGCAAACATGGGGTTGAAGGCGAGGGATTTTTCCCATTCGACTTCGGCCCGTTCCCAGTCGCCGTACTCTTTGTATATTTGCCCCTGGATGGCTCTTTCCCTCGCCTGATAATCGTTTTCGATTAGGGCCCGAACGCCGGGATCGGTAACGCCGGGCAGGACCGCCAGGGCGCTGGTCCGGTAACCGTTCATGCTTTCCAGGTTGAGACCGATAGTCGAAGAATACAGGTTCCTGGGAGCGGAAAACTCGAGGCGGGGATGGTCGTCGGTGTTTTCGCGACGGTCCCCGGCATATGCCGCCAGGTTTTTCTCATCCATCAGAAAGTAGCTGAGCATCTGGAAGATGTCGCTGGACTCGATGCGGGCCAGGTCCTGGGCGACGCCCTCAACTTTCAGTCGCTGGCTGAATTCCCTGAAGTCCAGGCTGAGCGGCCTTGGGGAGCCGATAAGTATTATGTCGGGGCTATTGGCCTTGCCCCATAGTGTTGTATGCGGGAATACCGAAGTGAAGGTCTTTATGATCATCTTGAGGTCTTCATTGCCCATGCGGTATAGATGGAACCACTGCATGACGATGCCATCATCTTTAATTATCTTCTTGTAAAGCTCGAAGACCTCTTTGCTGAACATAGTAGAGCTATGACTGACCCATGGATTGGAAGGCTCTGCCGAGATGACGTCATATTTTTCCGAGGTGCTGATGACGAAATTCCGGGCATCATTGACGATCATGTTGGTCCGCGGATCGCTCAAGGCGTTGTTGTTTTCCACCGAGAAGAAACGCGCCCCGTCGACCACCGCAGGTTCGATCTCCACCATGTCTACTTTTTTGACCTGGGGATGCTTAAGAATGGCCCCCAGGGTGATCCCGGAGCCCAGGCCGATAGCCAGGACATTCTGCGGGTCTTTATGGAGCAGCAGCGGCATGTGGGCCACCAGCAACTGGGTGCCCAGGTCGGTTGATGATGAGGCGTCCACCTTCCCGTTTATCATCAATACCTTTTGCCCCCCCCGGCCCTGGAGCACCGATACCGTGGCCAACTGTCCTTCTTTATAAAACAGCAATTGCCGGCTGGTCATGATCTCCCGCGGCGTCATGTTGCCCGTTCTGTCGGTGTAGGAGTTCACCTGATAGTAAACGCCGCTGGTCACCACCAGCTCGTTCCAGGCCGGCACTACAGAGTTCACCAGTATGATCACCCCTGCCAGCGAAACCGGCAGGACGATTTTGACCACCACCCGCCGCCAGTACAGCCCGACGATCACCGCCGCGCCGATCGCCAGGTAGAGATAAGACATCTGCATGATGGACTTCTGGATGCCGATGGCCGGGATGAGCAAGAAACTTACCGCCAGAGGCCCCAGGATGGCGCCGATGGTATTTGAAGCGTATATTTTGCCGATGTGGCTGCTGAGGGTTTTCAGGTCGGTGGCGTAGATCTTGCTGGCAAAGGGGAAAGCCAGCCCCATGAGGGTGGTGGGGACCATCAAGATCAGGAATATTACCAGGAATTCCACAAACAACAGGTTGTTGAAAGAGTCCTGGTAGTTGGAGAAGATGTTGAAGAAGTATAGTTGGGCTTCACCCAGGACCGGGGAGGTGACGATGACCGCCAGGCCCAGGACCAGTTCTATGGCGGCGAACCACAGCCAGAGGTTCCTGGCCCGGTCTACCAGCTTGACGCCGATCAGGCTGCCGACGGCGATGCCCATGAGAATGGCGGTCAACATCAAGCTGAAGGCATAGACCGAACTACCGATGACCAGGATCAGTACCCTGGTCCACAGGACTTCCAGGCCCAGGGCGGCGAAGCCCGCCAGGCCATAGCCTACCAGCAGGATGAAGGCCAGCGCCCGGGGTACCGTGGTGTGAACAGTCGCGCTCTCCTGGCTTCTGGCCTCGGCGGCGGCTACCGGTGGCTGCCTTGACTGAAGCTTGTGTATCCACATGGCGCTGGCGCCGATAAGGATATTGAGAAGGCCGGCAATGGAGGTGGACACAGTCATGCCGAAAAGGGCTATCAACACAAAGCCAGCCAGGAAGGCGCCGGTAGTGGCCCCCAGGGTATTTATGAAATAGAGAGCGCTGACTTTTCTGCCCAGTTCCCGGTAGCTTCTGATGACCGCTCGCGACAGGATCGGCAATGTGCCGCCCATGAAAGTCGTGGGTATGATGAGGATGATCAGGCTGAAGAAGAAACTAAAAGGATTGAATCCGGCGCCGCCGGCCCGCAATGATTCGGGAAGGGCCTGTTGGCTTATGGCCAGTAGCTTGAACGCCCAGGGGGTGAGGATGGCGTATGCCCCAATGCCCAGTTCAATGTACCCGTAGAGCCTGAGGGGGGAGGCATGCCGGTCGGCTATCTTGCCGAAGATGATGCTGCCCAGGGCCAGCCCGGCCATGAAAACCGAAAGGATAGTGCTGACCGCGTAGAGGGTGCTGCCGAATATCAGCTCCAGTTCGCGGGCCCATATTACCTGGTAAACCAGCGCCGCCATCCCGGATACGAAAAACCACGCCAGGACGACAGGCTCAATCTTGAAGTTAGACCTCTTGGCTTCCGACATAGTACCTACCTAAAATCAACACAAGTCAAAAATCAAAATGCAAAATGACAAAATCAAATCTTAACCACGAATGAACACGAATAGACACGAATAAACGACATTTGCGCACTCTGCGTCTCTGCGGTTTTATCTAATAAGGGGGGTTCGTGTGCATTCGTCCAATTCGTGTTCATTCGTGATTTCACGTAACCACGGTTTTCCATCCTGATTTGCTACTTCTTCTCTACCAGCAGCGTGGTACCTTTTAGCTCGCGCACTGTCTTCATGCCCAGGCAGAAGAGGCACAGGCGCAATTCCTCCCGGATTTCGACCAGTACATCGGCCACAGCTTCGGCGGACAGGGTAGATGGCCTGAGGACCGGCGCGGCAACGCCGGCGGCGCTGGCCCCCAGGGCGATCGCCTTGGCGGCATCGATTCCGGTCCTGATTCCCCCGCTTCCGATAACCGGAACAGTTCCGGCGACCCGGGCCACCATTTTTATCGACTCGGCCAGTGGAATGCCCCAGGAAGAAAACGCGCGGGCAACGTTCCGCGCTGTCTCCGTTTCCAGGCAGAGGGCCTCGATCTCGCTCCACACGGTGCCTCCCGCCCCGGCCACGTCTATGCAGGCCACGCCGGCGCCGATGAGTTTTTCGGCCACCTGTGATGAAATGCCACAGCCCACTTCTTTGACGATAACCGGGCAGGGCAACTCGCGGCATACCGCTTCGATCCTGGCCAGCAGTCCCCGGAAATTGGTTTCCTCGCCCTGCTGGAGCGCTTCCTGGAGGGGATTGAGATGCAGTATCAGTGCGTCTGCCTGTATCATTTCTACCGCCCGGCGGCATTCGGCTACCGTGTACCCATAGTTCAGTTGCACCGCTCCCAGGTTGGCGAAAAGCAGGATATCGGGCGCCACGTCCCTGACCTGGTAAGTGGGCGCCACTGACGGCGCTTCCAGGCCGGCCCGCTGCGACCCGACTCCCATGGCCAGACCGAGGCGCTGGGCGGCCATGGCCAGGTTGCGATTGACGATACCGGCTTCCTCGGTACCACCGGTCATGGAGGAAATGATGATGGGCGCCTTGAGTTTCTTCCCAAGCAGGTCTACCGAAAGATCGATGTGCCTGGCGTCGATCTCCGGCAATGCCTGGTGCACAAAGCTGTAGCGCTCCAGGCCAGTGGTGATTCCATGGGCGCTGATGTCGCTATCAAGGCATACCCTTAGCTGGTCTTTCTTTCTCAGGTTCACCGCCGGCAGTTTGAGTTTGGGCAATTCTTCCATCTTCTTTTAGTTTACTTTTTGACTGGAGTATTTTATGCTAGGTCTGCCGCCGAATCAAATATGGCCGTCCCTGGAATGGAGCCGATACCACAGGCGAGGACGCCTGCGCTACCGGAAACCGGCCCCATCCGCCTCTGGCGGATCCTCGCCTGTGAACAACGTTTTCATCCATGGGTTGCGAAGGCGGCCCATGGGTGTTTATTGAGGAGGTAAAGAACAATGCCAGCGCCATACGACGATTTGAGGAGCTTTGTGGAGGCCTTGCGGGAGCGGGGGGAAGTATACACCATAAACGCGGAACTATCCCCGGAGTTCGAGATTGCCGCCGCCCTGCGTTATGTCGACCGCCGCAACGACAGGGTGGTCCTCGTTGATAAAGTCAAGGGGTATGACATTCCGGTTGTCGGCAACCTGTTTGAAAGCTATCGCAGCCTTGCCGCGGCTTTTGGCGCCGGCGGGCCACAGGAGGTCGCCGGGGAATACCTGAAACGCAGCAGCCTGAGGGTCAAGCCCGAGATACACAATTCGGGACCGGTCAAAGAC
>CAZFEA010000171.1:0-7416 GCA_964518085.1 uncultured Dehalococcoidia bacterium | reverse complement strand
TGTTTCTTAAATCCCCCTTAGTCCCCCTTTTTCAAAGGGGGAGACGGCGACATTTCCAGCGTAATCTTTCAATTTTCCAATCTTTCAATTATTTTGCCCTGGGATGCGCCTTGTCATAGGCCTGCTTAATGGCATCGCTGGTGACGTGGGTATAGACCTGAGTGGTGGCGATATTGGCGTGCCCCAGCAGCTCCTGCAGTGACCTTAGATCGGCGCCGCCGCTCAACATATGGGTAGCAAAGCTATGTCTCAAAGTATGCGGCGTTACCCTGACGCCCATGTTAGCCGCGGCAACATGGTTCTTCAGAATTTGCCACAGCCCCTGCCGGGTCAATCGCCCACCCTTCTGGTTCAGAAATAGCGCCTCCTCGCCCGGGTTCAGCTCAAGAAGGTGTGGCCTGCCCTGTTCCAGGTAGGAGTGGATCTTCCTCACCGCTTCCGGGTGCATGGGAATAACCCGTTCCTTGGAACCCTTACCCAGGCAACGCACAAAAGAGCCCTGCAGGTTCACATCTTCCGTGTCCAGAGAGACCAGCTCGCTCACCCGCATCCCTGTGGCGTACAGCAATTCAAACATCGCCATGTCCCGCAGGGCCTCGGCGCCGGTCCCCTGCTCGACCTTCTCCAGCAGCCTTCTCACTTCCTCCCTGCTAATGGGTTTAGGGAGCGAACGGCCCAGCTTGGGCGAACCGATATTTTCGGTTGGGTCTGCCTTGATGTGACCTTCGCTGGTGAGAAATCCGAAAAGGGATTTGGCCGCCGCGATCTTGCGTGCTATCGTCGCCGGCCGGTATGCCCGGTCCTTCATTTCCAGTACGAAGCGCAGCAGAATGTCCCGGTCCACGGCAGCCCACTGCGGTATCAACCCCTGCTTCTCACACTGCGTTTCGGTGAACCTTCCCAGTTGGTCCAGGTCATTGCGATAGGCCTGGAGGGTGTTTGGAGAAAAGCCCTTCTCCACTTTCAGGTAGTTTATGAACTTGTCTATATCCCCGTGCATATGCCAAGGCTCCCGTACGGTTAATCTAATGCGCGTTCGCCTATTCTAACATAACGTTAGTGAAAGACAAGTAGGTATGCTAGAATTTTGCTGTAACTATGGAAACTAACTGGTACCAGGAACGACTCAGGGCCATGCCGCACAAGCCGGGCGTTTACCTCTTCAAAGACGAGGGAGGAAATGTCCTTTATGTCGGCAAAGCGGCGGTATTGCGCAACCGCGTCCGGTCCTACTTCCAGAAGACCTGTGAGCTCACTTCGAAAACCCAGCGCCTGGTGTCGCGTATTGCCGACTTCGAGTTTTTTGTTACCGACTCTGAGCAGGAAGCCATCCTTCTCGAATGCAATCTCATAAAGAAGTATCGCCCTTTCTTCAATATCCGCCTCAAGGACGACAAGAGCTATCCTTACCTGAAGGTCAGCCTGGACGAGGACTGGCCGCGCATCTATGTGACGCGCCGCCTGGATACGGACAAAGCGCGTTATTTCGGACCCTATGCCAGCGCCGCCTCAGTTCGCCAGACCCTCGACCTGGTCCAGAAGCTGTTCCCCTTCCGGTCGTGCAAGAAAGCTCTCGGCCTGAAAGCCATGCGTCCCTGCCTGGAGTATCACATTCATCGTTGCCTGGGGCCATGCACCGGTAAGATCACCAAGAAGGAATATCAGCAAGTTATCCGGCAGGTCCTGTATTTCCTGGAAGGCAGAGAGGAACTGGTGGTGAAGCTCTTGCAGCGCAAAATGCAAGCAGCTTCGGAAAACATGGAATTTGAAAAAGCAGCCTATCTTCGCGACCAGGTCCGGGCTGTTAATCTGGTAACCGAACGCCAGAAGATCTCCTGGACCGGCATGGGCGACCGTGATGCTATTGCTTTCCTGCGTCTCAAAGACCAAACCCTGGTGATGGTCTTCTTCATACGTCACGGCAAGCTTCTGGGCAAGGAACATTTCGTGATGACCAGCACCCAGGAAGAGACCGCGGCACAAATCCTGAGCAGCTTTGTCAAGCAATACTATGGTTTCGCCATTTCCATTCCCCCGCTGGTCCTCCTGCCGGCCCAGCCGGACGAGGCTGCAGTGATAGAAAGCTGGCTGCAGGGCAAGAGGAATGGAAAGGTAAAGTTCCTGGTACCAAAAAAGGGAAAAAACAAAGAGTTGATCGCTATGGTGGAAGAAAACGCCCGCCAGACGCTGGAGCAACTCCGGGTCAAGCTCCTGGTGGAGACCGACACCATGGCCCAGGGGCTTCAGGAGCTGAAGGAAAAGCTATGCCTTCCCGACATGCCGGTCAGAATCGAGTGTTACGATATCTCCGATATCAAAGGAACGCTGGCCGTAGGAAGCATGGTCGTGTTTGAGAATGGCTACCCCCGGAAAGACTGCTACCGGCGGTTCAAGATCAAGACGGTAGACCGCGCCGATGATTACGCCATGATCAGAGAGGTATTGCGGCGGCGGTTGCGTCGAGGTGAAGAAGCTCCGGGGAACGGTTGGGAAAGAATGCCATCCCTGCTCTTGATCGATGGCGGAAAAGGCCACCTCGGCGCCGCGCTCGATGTCCTGGAAGAGACCGGGCTGTCCATCCCGGCCGCCAGCCTGGCCAAGGAAAACGAACAAGTATTCTCTCCGGGCTGCGGAGGACCGGTGCAAATGCCGCGAAATTCGCCCGGACTTTATCTCCTGGAAAGGATCCGGGATGAAGCTCATCGCTTCGCCCTGGGCTACCACGGCAAGCTGCGCCAGAAACACGCGGTCACCTCGGCCCTGGACTCAGTGCCCGGCATCGGACCGAAACGGAAAAAAGCCCTGCTCCGGCATTTTGGCTCGGTCAAAGCCCTCAAGGCGGCCACTGAGGAAGAGATCGCCGCCGTGCCCGGGATAACCAGGTCCGTTTTGGCCAGGCTGAGGGAGTTCCTGCCGTAACGGCACGGCGTGCCGGGTACCCGATATGTGTAGGGGCGATGCCAGTGGGGTGCCGGGCGGCAGGCGGGTGCGGCTCGCCCGCCGTAGCGCTGCGCTGCCGCCCCGCCCGATATCCACCGCCTCTCGCCCCTACAGCCCCGCTACGCCACCTTCAGCTCGGCATCCGAGTAGATCAGTTCGTTCTTGAAAATGCGCACCAGCCGGAGCGCCCTGAGGTTCTCCGGGCGCAGCACATCGAGAAACACTGAGTCCAGGCCCGCTCCGGACAACATGGGGAGAAGCGCCGACTCGATTACCGGCCGGAGGCGGGGAGGGGCGCCCGTTGAGCTATTGCCGAGCCAGCAAGTGGTTTTCACCGCCGGTTCAAACGTGTCCGGCAGGGCCTTCAGGAATTCGATGATTTCATTCATGTGGTAGGCGCCGGCCGCGCCGGTAACATGGAAGACACCAGGATCGACAAATATGTTTTCGTTCTTGACACCGGCTTCGTTAGCCGCGCCTATAAGAATGGCTGCTTTCTCCAGCATTCCGCGGGCATCGCTCGGGTTCGACGGATCAGAAACCAGCAGGATCACATCCGCCTTATGTCCGGCTGCCAGGGGCAACATACCTTTCAGCCTCGGCTCGTCCATCGAGATATAATTAACCAGCGCCGGCTGCTTGCACGCTTCCAGTCCTGCCTGCAGTGTTTCCACCCTGTCGGTACTGAGACAAAGCCGGCAACCGACCGCTTCCTGTACCGTCCTGACGGCCGCCGCCATCACCTCCGGCCGGTCGAACTGCTGCTGCGTGTTGATTTCCAGCACGTCGGCTCCGGCTTCGCTGCAATGCAGGGCGAAGTCTTTCAGCCTCTTTGCGCCCGACGACGCGATGTCCGTGTTGCCGTTGGTCAGGTCTCGCAATATCCCTCTCACCCTGGCATCCCTTGTCGTGATGTTGTCTGCGCTTATTATCATGCGTTGGCCTCCTTTACGGTTTAAGAGCATTGAAGATCTCCCGGCAAAAATCGGGCAGATCTTCGGGACTTCGAGAAGTGCCTTCCGCGACCGGACAGCAATCTTAATATACGGTTAAGCGCCGTCTTTTTATATCCGTAAATGCCCCTAATTCGGTTTACGGATAAATAAATCGCGCCTGTGAAATCAGCAGCAGGTCTCTGGTCAGGCGCCCGCCAAATTTGCCCGCGGGGTCCGCCCGGAGCTGCACTTCATCGGGAAGTGGCAAGAGTTCTTTGTCTACCAGGCCTCGCCACAGGAGGTTGGCTATTATTTTCTCTGTTTCGATAGCTCCGGCTTTCCTATCCAGGGAAGTCACGTAAGTGCTCGGGTCGTCCAGGGTTACCAGATACCGGTACCACTCGAGAAAGTCCTGGGAACTGGCGAATTCCCTGCCGCTGTAGCCGACTTCCGCGGCCAGGGACCAAAGCCGCCGGATGTACCTCCCAAACATACCGGTATCATTGAACGAGGCAGTCAGAATGCCGGTATCCACGGCGTATGACACGTTGTTTATCCCGTCCCAGCCATGCTTCTCCTGCATAAGTCTGACGGCGTAGGCTTCGAAGAGGGTAACCGCCAGCTCGTTGGCTTCACTGGCCATTCCCTTTGTTTTGCCGCTCTGGTTAACCTGCGCGTAATAGGCGCCGCCCAGTTCACGGCACAACACCGAGAATACCTGCTCCACCAAACCCTCACGTATCACTATCTCCTGGCGGCTTGCCGAGCCCATGACGAAACCCATGCCAACCTCAGGATAGGTAGCAGCCTGGCGGGCCAGTTTGCTCTTCTGTTGTTCATCCTTTCCCAGGACGTTGCCGCAGACCCTGTTGAACTCCACAAAGGGAAGCACATTCAACCTGATGCGGGCATAATCAATCGGTATGTCCCCAAGCGCCTGCTGCGCCAAGGCCACCACCTCCCGGACGTTGCTCCTGTTCACCCAAATATGATTGTCGATCATCTGGCGCAGCCTGAACTCCAGGGACGTTTGTGGCGTTCGCACCGGAGACGGGGACTGTGCCATTACCATCTGTCGAGAATAGCGGTTATTCGCCTCATCGGACTCATCGATTGCGTTGGCAGGGTCGACCTGGAGTCCAAAAGGATAGGCCCCCGGACCGAGGGACAACCTGTCTACAATCCCTTCAAGGGCAACATACGTGGAATAGCCCTCCTGCGGGGCTAATGGCGGAATGGACAGGGTAAGGACCTCTTTGCCGTTGACGACCAGGGTGGCTTCCAACTCCTGAGATGGACCCGGTCCGATGTTCATTACCCCGACGCCGATGAACCTTTCCGGCGATGGCGGGGCGCCTACACTCAGCGCGTCGCTGATGACAATGGCGGTTTCCCATCCCTTTTTCGCATCAGGGAATGGAATCAGGTCGGGCCGGGCGTCGATCCAGTCTGGCGAAGACCCTCCCTCGCTGGTAGTGGCATCCGCCCTGACGGACAGCGTTCCGGATTTGGGGGTGGGAGACATCTCCGGCGAGGGTTGTGCCTCCGGTGCCTCCGGGGGCGGCAGAACCGGCGCCAGTTCCACAGTGGTCCCTGTAGAAGGCTCTATTTCCGCCGGGGTGAATGGGCTTGGGTCCGGAGCCGCAGTTTGTCCGGAAGTATCGATAGAGATGGTGGAGGGAGACGAATCGAAGAGTTCGAGTACTTCAGAGGTTGTCGCCTGGTTGGTGGAGACCCCCGCGGGAGGTCTTCCAGCGCATGCCGCAAGGAGAACCACCAGGGCTAAGGCAATCAGGGCTACACGCATGGGTCTTGGTTTCCAAATGACTTCGCATACTATCTACTGTTTCCTGGAGAAGCGTTCAGCGGCTCCGCCTGGAGAACATTCTACCCCATCGCCCAATTTGTTGCACAAACTGGCACCGTGCTGCTACGCCCCGCCCTGACACCTGTCACCTGTTACCAAGTATACTCCCTCTCCCTCGAGGGGAGAGGGTAAGGGTGAGGGTGAAGGGGCACCGTGCTACTACGCCCCGCCCTGACGCCTGTTACCCGTTACCTCACGCCGGACTGGGCACACCCTGGCGGACAAAATTGAGGCCCTCCGCTCCCACGGTTACCTCCACCACATCGCCTTCGTCGAACTCCCCGGCCAGGATTCGCTTCGACAGCGGGTTCTCAATATGCCGCTGGATAGCCCGTCTCATGGGCCTGGCGCCATAGGCCGGGTCAAAGCCTTCCTTCATGAGCCAGTCCTTGGTCTCGTCGGTGACCCGGATACTGATCCTCCGGTCGGCCAGCCGCTTTTCGGTTTCCTTGATCAACAGGTCTACGATCTTCCTGACATTCTCCCGGGTAAGCGGGCTGAAGATCACGATATCGTCAATCCGGTTCAGGAATTCCGGACGGAAGGCCTGCTTCAAAGCCGCGTCCACCGTAGCCCGCAGTTGCTTCGGGTCTATTGCGCCCCGTCCGTCCCGCAAGAAGCCGATGGCCTGGCGCTGGAGGTCCTGCGTACCCAGGTTAGAGGTCATAATCACAACCGTGTTCTTGAAATCCACCTTTCGCCCATGGCCGTCGGTCAAATGCCCGTCCTCAAGTATCTGGAGCAGGACATTGAAAACGTCCGGGTGGGCCTTTTCAACCTCGTCAAAAAGGATTACCCGGTACGGCCGGCGGCGCACCGCCTCGGTCAGTTGGCCGCCTTCCTCGTATCCGATGTATCCCGGGGGGGCGCCTATCAACCGCGACACGGTATGTTTTTCCATGTATTCCGACATGTCCAGCCGGACCATGGCGCTTTCGTCGTCAAAAAGAAACTCCGCCAGCGCCCGTGCCAGTTCCGTCTTTCCTACGCCGGTAGGCCCCAGGAAAATGAAACTGCCGATGGGACGCTTCGGGTCCTTGAGTCCGGCGCGTCCCCTTCGGATGGCGTCGGACACGGCTTCTACCGCCTCTTCCTGGTCTACCAGGCGCTGATGGATTCTTTCTTCCATGTGTACCAGCTTCTGGGACTCGGTTTCCAGCATTCGTGACACAGGTATGCCGGTCCACCGGGCAACCAGGTCGGCGATAACCTCTTCGTTGACCTGGTTTTCGATCTTCTTTTCCTTATGCCATTTTGCCCTGGCTTTCTCCAATTTGTCCTCGAGGCGCAGGCGCTCCGCCTTGAGCTCGGCCGCTTTCTGATATTCGCGAAGCTGGGAAACGGCCTCTTCCTCGTTGGCCAGTTGCTTCATGCTCTCCTCAAGCTGTTTTACCTCCGGCGGCGCGCTTTGAGCTTCGATGCGCAGCTTGGCCGCCGCCTCATCTATCAGGTCGATAGCCTTGTCCGGCAGGAAACGCTCGGTGATATAGCGGTGACTGAGTTTGGCCGCGGCTTCCAGGGCGGAATCGTCTATCCTGACCTTGTGATGGGCTTCGTAGCGGGGTTTAAGACCCTTGAGCATCTTGATAGTATCTTCCACCGTTGGCTCACCGATAAACACCGGCTGCAACCGTCTCTCCAGGGCCTTGTCTTTCTCTATGTGCTCCCGGTATT
>CAZFEA010000170.1:0-7496 GCA_964518085.1 uncultured Dehalococcoidia bacterium | reverse complement strand
CGCTACAACGGGCCGTTCGCGTACGACTATGCAACGGCCATCGCCCTGGACGGTTCGGGGAACGTCTATGTCACCGGCTACTCCGAGGCCGGCGCCAGCGGCAGGGACTACGCCACCATCAAGTACAACAGCAGCGGAGTCCAGCAGTGGGTGGTCCGCTACAATGGGCCGAGCAACAGGGACGACCAGGCCCGGGGCATGGCCGTGGATGGGTCGGGGAACATCTATGTCATCGGCGACAGCGACGGCGGCATGAACCGGGACTACGCGACGGTCAAGTACGTCCCCTCAGCCGAACCCACGCCGACGCCGTCTCCGTCGCCATCGCCGACGCCGTCTCCAACGCCCAGTCCCTCACCTTCCCCTTCGCCGTCACCCAGTCCGACGCCGCCAACCCAGCCGCCCGTGGCGGGCTTCAACAAAGTCCTGAACCCGCCCGGTGGTCTGGCGCCCTGCGCCGTCACCTTCAGCGACACCACTACCAACTCTCCCACGAGCTGGCTCTGGGCCTTCGGCGATGGGACCAGCAGCACTCAGCAAAATCCGGTGAAGACCTATAGCATCCCCGGCAACTACACGGTCAAGCTGACGGCCACCAACGCTACCGGTTCGATCTCCGCCTGGCAGACGATAAGCATCTACGGCGTCCCCGTGGCCGGCTTTACCGCGTCGGCCACCGGGGCCAATCCTGGCGCCGTCATAACCTTCGCTGATCAGTCCACCGGCAACCCCACCGCCTGGTCCTGGAACTTCGGGGACGGCGCCGGCAGCTCATCGCAGAACCCTTTCAAGAGCTACGCTTCCACGGGAAACTACACCATCAGCCTGATCGCCTCGAACCCGGTAGGTAGCAACATCACGACGAAGGCGGGCTACATCACTGTCAGCGCCTTGTCCGTCGCCCTCCAGTCCGACCTTTCGTTGACGCCCTTCCTTAGCGAGGGCGGCTACGGTGCTGTACGTGCCGGCATCAGCCGAATCAAGAATACCGCCACGGGGGAAAACTTCGCCATCAGCGACGGGATAAAGGGCTACGACGCCTACGTCACCTACAGCGCCGTCGGGGTCGCAGTCACCGGCATTGCTGGCCTGGGGGCCTTCCCTTCGCCCACCGCGACGCTCAACATACTGTCCGGGACCCGGAGCAGCTTCAGTGCCTCTCAGTCGGGTGCGGCTCCCGTACCGCCGCTGGCACTGGCCGATGTCAGGCTCCGGCTGAAGGGCAGAAGCGATACCTCCTACAGCATAACCCTGAATTTGGACTCCATGACCCGGGTGGCCGGTGATGTGATGGCTCAGAGTGGTCCCGCCGCACTTGGTTTCCAGAGGGGAGACGCCGATGGCAACGGCTCAGTTACTATCGTCGATGCCCTGTATATCGCCCAGTACCTGGCGGGGCTGCGCGACCTGGGGACTTCCGCCCCTTCGGTCAACGTGGTCAACGCCGCCTCGGTGCGGCAGGACATCGCCACCCCGGACGCTGGCGACCAGATAACCATCACCGACGCCCTCTACATCGCCCAGATGCTGGCCGGGCTGCGGGACGGCTGGTACAACCAGCAACCGTAGGGGCGAAGCGGAGAGACCCGCCTCGTGGAAGTTGCAAGTAACAAGTTTCAATCTACTATTTGTTCAATGAAATTTGTTCCTTGATACTTCCCAGCGGGGGTGGTCTCGGCGGTTCGCCCGTCCGTAGGGCGTCCGCCTGAGGTGAATTGCGGGCCGGGGCAAGGTGGAACGGCGCCCGCGTGCCCCCTGCGCCACCGCCGCCCCAGGCGGGCGAGCCGCACCGGCGTGGTCGCCCCTCCGCACGCGCAGCGTGCTACTACGCCCCGGCCGTGGCTCGCCCCTACAGGGGAACGGCGCGGCGGTTAGCTCGTCACGGCGCCGCAACCCCGACCCCAGCGGGGGAACACACAACTTCGGTCCGACATACACCATTGGCGGTACGGAGGGGACTGACTGAAGTTTCACTACAAGAAAAATGCTCTGGACTGATGGATGGATTGACTTGGGTATATTATGAATATATGCTTTCATTATGGACCTTGTTGATTCCCTGTCTGGGGCCAGGGGGTTCGAATGGGACGAGCATAACAGCGAAAAGATCTGGGAGAGGCACCGTGTTTCTCCATCTGAATCCGAGCAAGTGTTTTTCAACCGACCGCTGGTGGTTGCCGGTGATGTCAAACATTCGGAACAAGGGAACGGCTTATATGCCCTGGGACATGCGGACGATGGCAGGCTGCTATTCGTCGTCTTCACAGTCCGGGGTACCAACATCAGGGTGGCCTCGGCGAGGGACATGAGCCGGAAGGAAAGAGAGGAATACCAATCCCATGGTTAAGAGAATACCGAGATTCAGGAGCGAGGAAGAAGAAAGGGAGTTCTGGGCGTCTCGCGACTCGACGGAATACGTTGACTGGAAGAGGGCAAAGAGAGTAGTGATGCCGGAACTGAAGCCGTCACTGAAGACTATTTCCCTGAGGCTTCCGAAGTCAATGCTTGAGGAATTGAAGCTGCTGGCTAACAAGAAGGATGTTCCATACCAGTCGCTCCTCAAGGTCTTCCTTTCAGAAAGAATCCGTGAAGAGCTTCGGGCTCGTTAGCTTTGCGAGGGGTCTTTTATCACAGCTTGCAATAACAATCGGAGGTAAAGATGCCAAAACCACCCATCCCCGGAACCAAATCGGATGTCCTCATTATCGGCGGAGGCATGGCGGGACTGGTGGCGGCCATAGAAACCCGGTCTGCCGGCGCCAGTGTAGTCTTGATTGATAAGCTGCGCTCCATGGCCGAGGAGAAGGTCGTTCCGGTTTTGCCCGGAGGGCCGGGCAACGATACCGCCCGGGCCGGGGGAGGCGGCATCGCCCGTTTCGAGAATACTGCCGGTGTTGGGGAGATGCTGAAAGCCCACATGGATAGAAGCTGGGGACGGGCCGACAGGGAACTGATGGGCGTCTACCTGGAACGGGTGGCGGCAGATTGTCGATGGCTCCGCGATGAGTTGAAAATGCCCTACACCGACCGCAACCGCGTTCGCGGGATGGGGCCGGGGCTGGCCAGGTTCATGGTCAGGGAGGCGGCGAAGCGGGGCGTGCAGATGCATTTCGAGACCAGGGGTCTGAAGTTGCTGACCGATGGGTCCGACCGGGTGGTCGGCGTGAGGGCCAGAGGGACGAACGCCAAACTGGACTTCCATGCCAGGGCGGTCATCCTGGCCACGGGCGGTTTCCAGGGAAACCAGGAAATGATGGTCAAATATGCCGGCCAGGAAATGACCTACGGGACCACCCTCACCGGATGTCCCACCAATACCGGCGATGGTCACCTCATGGCCATGGAGTTGGGCGCCCAGATGATCAATCTGAATACCTGTCACGTCCGGACCATGGATGGCCTTTGCGCCTGGGGTCCTTCCCGGGAGCTGGAAAATATCTACCCCAGGGGAATATACCTGAACATGGAATGCCAGCGGTTCGTGGATGAAGGCACGGCGGACAGCGACACCATCGCCAATGCCATCGTTTTCCAGCCCGGGCATAAGGCGATGCTGATTTTCGATGAAACCGCCCGGGCAGCCTTTCCCGACGAGTGGAAACGCTATCGAAACAAAGAGAAGACTATTTTCTCCGCAAATACCGTCGATGAACTGGCGGAGAAAATTGGCATAGAACCCTTTTACCTGGGGCATGCCGTGGAATCGTTCAACCAGGCCGTCGAGGAAGGCAGAGCAGCTTCCCTGGTGGTCCCCAAGACCCGGCACGCGGTGAAAATAGTCGACCCGCCCTTTTACGCGTTCTACCCGGTGCTTTCGGGTTTGAACCATCCACTGGGTGGACTCAAGGTCAATACCCGGTGCCAGGTGCTGGATATGGAGAATAATCCCATTGCCGGGCTTTACGCTGCCGGGGCCACTGTTAGCTGGGCTTTCGGGAAGGCGTATAAGGCGGGCAATGTGATGAGCTACAAGGGGAGCTACCACGCGGCCATGTCCTCGGGCCTGGCCACCGCCCTGGTGTTCGGGCGCATCGCCGGGCATGAAGCGGCGGCCGGAGCAATTGAAAAATTGAAAAATTGAAAGTTTGGGAAATTGTATGGTGGGTTAAGCGAGCTTGGGGATGAGGTGGCCGTGGTTGGGGGCGAGCGAACCCACCAGCGGGTAGGGGCGACCGTTGAGACAAAGATGCCGAAACCGTTAAGCTACGGGTGCAATTATGAAAAACTTGAACGAGATCAGACTGGTTATCAAGAGCCTGGGTGAGGAGGTTAGAAAGGAATACAAAGCGGAAATCCTGTCGGTTTTCGGCTCCTATGCCCGAGGAGAGCAAGAGCAAACCAGCGACATTGACGTCCTGGTGAAATTCCACTCAGGGGCGACGCTACTCGATATGGTGGGACTGGCTGACCTCCTTGAAGACAAATTGGGGGCCCGAGTGGATGTCGTTCCTGTCGAGACGCTGCGAAAAGAGATCAAGGATGCCGTCATCAGTGAGGCGATCCCCATATGAGGGATGCCAGACTCTCCCTGGTGGACATGCTGGAAGCCATGAACGCCATCGAATCGTTTGTGGACCAGATGAAGCCTGAAGAATTCAGAAGGAATGACCTGGTTTCCAGCGCCGTGATCAGGAAATTTGAAGTCATTGGCGAGGCGGCAAGACATGTTCCCGAACCTGTTGTATCGAAGTACCCGGATGTGCCATGGCGAAAGATTGTAGGTATGAGAGACAGGTTGATACATTTCTATTTCGGTGTGAAGTATGACTTGGTATGGGACACCATAAAGCAGGAAATCCCCAGGTTGAAGGAGCAGATCCAGAAGATACTTGCAGACCTGGAGCGTTAAATTGCGTTGTTGGGCCGATCTTTGTTGGTGACGGGGCGAGCCGCACCCTCGATCGAGAAGTGGGAAGTGAGATGTGAGATGCGCGATGTGAGATGTGCGAAAGCCAAATCAGCCGATGCCCTGTCGCCTGTTGCCTTTTCCCTTCCTTTTCCCTTCTGCCCCCTATCTGTGGTATGATACAGGTTGCTGTTTAGCTTTGTTTTCAGCACACCACAGGGCACAGTTTCCGCTACGGCGTTTTCCCAGGAGGTCATCCAGACATGGAGCAGGTCAGTTTAACCATTGACGGGACGAAGGTCACCGCGGCCCGGGGCGCCAACGTGCTCCAGGCCGCCCGGGCTGCCGGCATCTATATTCCGGCCCTGTGCTATGACCCCGACCTGAGCAATGCGGGCGCCTGCCGCCTGTGCATTGTCGAGGTGGAAGGCATGGAAGGGATGCCCCGTTCCTGCGACCTGGCTGCCGCCGATGGAATGGTGGTCAACACCCTCACCCCCGCTATCCGGGATGTACGACGGCGCATCCTCGAGATCATCAAGGCGGACCATGCCAACGACTGCATGATGTGCCCCAAGAACGAGCACTGCGAGCTCCAGCGGGCAACCAAGTCGGTGAACGTTGAAGTGCGCGTGTCCAAGAAGCTCGCCTGGCTGGCCCCGAATGATACCAGCAATCCCTTCTTTAACTATGACCTGGGACGCTGTATTTTGTGCTACAAGTGCGTGCGCGTGTGCAAAGAAGTGGTTGGCGCCAACGCCATCACCATGAAGGGCTTCGGTTTCGCTACCCACGTGGCCCCCAATGGCGCCGACAAGCTGATTAACACCACCTGCATCTCCTGTGGCTCATGCCTGGCCAAGTGCCCTACCGCCGCCATTTTGACCAAGATCTACCGTGTTCCCACCGATGAGGTCAAATCGACCTGCGGTTACTGCGGCGTCGGCTGCGGCATCTATCTGGGACTCTATTTCGGCCAGCTTTCCAGCGTCCGCGGCGACGAATCGAGCCCGGTCAACCGCGGTTACTTGTGCGCCAAGGGAAGATTCGGCATCACCGACTTCGTCAATCACGAGGACCGGCTGATGACCCCACTGGTAAAAAAGGACGATGAATTGACCCCCGTTTCAT
Source organism: uncultured Dehalococcoidia bacterium (assembly GCA_964518085.1). Lineage (GTDB taxonomy): Bacteria > Chloroflexota > Dehalococcoidia > JACQUA01 > JACQUA01 > JACQUA01. The sequence continues at coordinate 1,519 of CAZFEA010000170.1, read as the reverse complement.
GGGACGAGGCCCTGGAACTGGTGGGCAAGACGTTTTTGAAATACAACAAGGACGAGGTGGCGGTAATCGCCTCGGCTAAAGCCACCAATGAAGAGAACTACGTGATTCAAAAGTTTGCCCGGACGGTGCTCGGGACGAACAACATCGACCACTGCGCCCGCCTTTGCCATTCCCCGACGGTATCCGGTCTGGGGGAGTCCTTTGGCAGCGGCGCCATGACCAACTCCATACAGGAGTTGAAGGACTCCGCCTGTATCGTGGCCATCGGCTCCAACACCCTTGCCGCTCACCCCGTTATCGGCATGCAGATCAACCAGGCCGTCCAGAAGGGCGGCAAACTGCTGGTGATCAATCCCAGGGAGGTCGATATTTGCCGCTGGGCCACCCTGTGGCTGCGCAACCGGCCGGGGACCGACGTGGCCCTGCTGATGGGCATGGCGAAAGTCATAGTTGATGAGGGGCTCGAGGACAGGGCATTTATTGCTTCCAGGACAGAGAATTATGAAGCCTTCAAGGAATCGGTGGCCAAATTCGATCTGGATTTTGTGGAAAAGACCACCGGCGTTCCCGGTCGGCAGGTAGTTGAGGCTGCCCGGATGTATGCCGGCAGCAAGCCGGGTTCTATTCTCTATGCCATGGGCATAACCCAGCACAGCCACGGGACGGACAACGTCAGCGCCATCGCCAACCTGGCCATGCTTACCGGCAATATCGGCAAACCATCGTCGGGGGTCAACCCGCTTCGGGGGCAGAACAACGTCCAGGGATCCTGCGACGCCGGCGCTTTGCCCGACCTGCTCCCCGGCTACCAGAAGATAACCGATGCCGAAGTCCGCAAGAAATTCGAACAGGCATGGGACAATTGTCACCTTGACCCCGACCCGGGCTTGACCTTGACCGAGATATTCCAGGCGGCGCGGGAAGGCAAGATAAAGGCCATGTACCTGGTGGGCGAGAACCCGGCCCTGAGCGATCCCGACCTGCAACACGTTTGGGAAGGCCTGGAAAACCTGGAGTTCCTGGTAGTACAGGATATTTTCCTCAATCCTACCTCGCGGCGCGCCCATGTGGTGCTGCCCGCCTGCAGTTTTGCCGAAAAGGATGGGACATTTACCAATACCGAAAGACGGGTGCAGCGTGTCCGAAAGGCTATCGACCCGGTGGGGGAATCGAGGCCGGACTGGTGGATTACCTGCCAGATCGCCAAGAAGATGGGCGCCTCCGGCTTCGAGTTCGACCATCCGTCAAGGATAATGTCCGAAATGGCCGACGTCACCCCGATCTACGGAGGCATCAGCTACGAACGTCTGGATAAGGGCGGCCTCCAGTGGCCCTGCACCACCCCGGAGCACGAGGGCACGCCTATTCTTCATACCCAGGCCTTCACCCGGGGCAAAGGCAAGTTCACCCCCCTGGCCTACCGTCCGCCGGCGGAGCAGCCTGACCGGGAATATCCCATGGTGCTTACCACCGACCGCAGCGCCTACCAGTTCCATACCGGCACGATGACCCGCAGGGT
>CAZFEA010000169.1:0-7514 GCA_964518085.1 uncultured Dehalococcoidia bacterium | reverse complement strand
GGGCGGCTCCTACAGCTCGGGCGAGACCGGGTTCCAGACCAACATCTACCCGTAATCCTTAAATGCGCCACCCGTAGCGGCGAGGTCTCCTCGCTCCGCCCCCGGCGCGGAAACCGCGCCGCTACGGAACGGTGGCCTTTCAAAAGCGCCGCCCTGCCAGCAGGGCGGCGCCCGCATTCACCATCATAGCCCTCTTTATCCCCCTTCTCGTCCTCCTTTTCCTTCACACCGTCTATTTCCCCCAAAAGGTATGTTATAATCCCTTCCTGCATACATTCTTACCATAGGAGGGTAGACCTTGGCTGACGAAGAACTTCGAAACAAGCTGGCGGCCAGTGCGCGCATCCTGACCAAACTGGGCATTTTCAACGAATACGGGCATATCAGCGCCCGGATTCCGGGGAAAGACCGGTACTACGTTACCGCCACCCTGGGCAGCACCGACAGGGAATTTACCCCGGATGGCCTTGTCCTGTGCGACTACAGGGGCAAGAAACTGGGGGGCAACGGCACTGTGCCGCTGGAGGTCGTGCTTCACAGCGCCCTCCACGAGGCACGGGCGGACGCCGCGGCCATCAACCATGTCCATCCCTTCCATTCGATGGCCCTGGCTATCGCCGGCATACCCTTCGCGCCGGTAACCATGCAAGGCGTCCAGTTCGGCCCCCGCCTTCCCTTGTACAAGAAAGCCGAATTGCTTATCGACGAAAACCAGGGCCGCAAGCTGGTCCGGGCCATGGGCAAAGCCAAGGCGATTTTCCTGAGGGGACATGGGGTGGTGGTGCTGGGCGAGAGCATCGAAGAGGCTGCCTACAACACCATCTACCTGGAAGATAACTGCAAGTTCATCCTCGAGGTGGCCCGCGCCGGCGGCAAGTTGCTTTCCCTGACCAGGGCCGAAATCAAGGAGAGGATGGACCAGGTGCACGCCAGCGCTCAGGGGAAGAATCCCTACAAGAGGATCTTTGATATCCTCGATGCAAGGACGAGATAGCGATTAGCGGTTAGCCATTAGCAGTTAGCAGTTAGCAATTAGCAATTAGCAATTAGTCCCCACCACCCCATAAGCCATGCCTGACAGCAAATAGCCAACCGCTAATGGCTAACCGCTAAAAGCTAATTGCTAACTGCTAATTGCTAATAGCTGCCCGGCAAAGGGCTCACGCAGGATGCCTTTTTCGGTAATGATGGCGGTTACGTAGAAATGAGGCGTCACGTCGAAGGCCGGATTGCGGGCGCGAACCCCGGCGGCGGCGAGGCGTTTGCCGGCTATGCTGGTCACTTCCTCTGCGGCCCGTTCTTCAATGGGGATCAGGTCGCCTGTTTCCAATGAGGGATCGATGGTACTGGTGGGCGCGGCTACATAGAAAGGGACCCCGTTCTCGGTAGCCAGCACGGCCAGGCTATAAGTTCCGATCTTGTTGGCCACGTCGCCGTTGGCCACGATGCGGTCGGCGCCCACAATAACGCAGTCCACCTTTCCCGATTTCAGGAAATGTCCGGCCATGGAATCGGTGATCAGCGTCACCGGTATCCCCCATTGCCTTAACTCCCAGGCGGTAAGACGGGCCCCCTGCAGCAGGGGACGAGTCTCATCGGCCAGGACCTCCACTATTTTGCCCTGTTCGTGGGCGGCGCGGATCACCCCCAGCGCGGTGCCGTAGCCTGCGGTGGCCAGGCTGCCGGCGTTGCAATGGGTGAGCACGGTGGCCCCTTTGGGAATCAGTCCGGCGCCGTAAGCGGCGATAGCCCGGTTGCTATCCTCTTCCTCACCGTGAATGGCCAGCGCCTCTGCGGTCAAGTTATCTCTGATTTCGTCGATAGACGTACCTTTGGCGGCGGCCTTTTCCATCCGCCGCGTTGCCTTGAACAGGTTGACCGCCGTGGGGCGGGTGGCAGCGAAGGCGCTCACTATTTCTTGTAATTCCTGAAGGTATGGTTCTCGACCGGCGGCGCGAATTCCCCACGCCCCCAGGGCTATTCCATAGGCCGCGGCCACACCGATGGCCGGGGCGCCCCTGACGCGCATTTCCTTGATCGCCCTGGCCAGTTCCCGGTAGTCCGCATAATCGATGAACTTCTTCCTCCGGGGCAACGCGGTCTGGTCGAGCAGCCGGACAACCGGGCTTGAGCCCTCGATCCATTCAACCGGTCTAATATTTAAGTTTGACTTTCCATTCTTCAAGGGTATCTCCAAAATGGGACCACGAATCAATTACCCATGCTCGCCCACGAGCACCATTGTGCGATGAAAACGTTGTCTCACAGGCAGGGCCGCCTGTGATACCGGAAATGACGCCCCCTCACCTTAATCCTCTCCCGCGAGGGGAGAGGAGACCAGGCGGGCGGTATTTTCGTAACAACACCAATTAACACGAATGTCTTCAATCTTGAATCTTCAATCTTAAATCTTGAATCCTTGATACCACTTCCTCGACCGACCAGTCCGGGGTGGACGTGCCGGCGGTAATGCCGATGCGCTTCTTGCCCCGCAGCCAGGCGTCATCGATCTCGGCGGCGGTCTCGATTTGCCGCGTCTCGGTGCCGGCTGCCTGGCACATCTCGGCCAGTCGCCGGGTGTTGCTGCTGCTTTTTCCTCCCACCACCAGCATCAGGTCTACCCCGGGGGCGAGCCTGGCCGCCGCCTGCTGCTGCCGGTGGGTAATGCCGCAAATGGTATTGACGATGCGAATTTCAGCGAACTTGTCCCCGGCGGTCTCCAGCGCTTTCCTGACAAAATCACCAAAGGCGGCGGAATTCATGGTCGTCTGGGCGATGATGCCTATCTTGCGGCCGAGCTTGGCTAATGCCGGGACGTCCCTGGTGGCCAGGCTCTGGCTGCCGGCCCATCCCAGCAGTCCCTTTACTTCAGGGTGTGCCGCATCTCCATAAATGAGAACGAAGAAACCGTCCTCGGCCAGTGTTCGGGCTGCCACCTGGGCCTTGCGAACGATGGGACAGGTGGTGTCGACCACCTGCCGCCCGTCCCCTGCCAGTTGTTGGAATGTCTCGGGCGGGGCGCCGTGAGAGGGGACGGCCACGCGATGGCCGGCCGGCATCCCTTCGGCCACGGTAACCCCCAGGCTGGCCAGTCTGTCAACTACCGGCCGGTTGTGGACCGCCGGACCCAGGGTCTGGACCGGCCCGTTCTTTGCCGCTGCCAGCTCCAGTATGGTCACTGCTCGTCTCACCCCGGAGCAAAAGCCCATGGCCGAGGCCTTGTATATTCTTACTCGAGGATGTTCCCTCGTTGCTTGTTTATTCATGGAAAGATGTTGCCACCCCCGGCACGCGCAGCGTGCCGCTACGCCCGCCACGGCGCGCCGTGGCGCTACGGGCACGCGCAGCATGCCGCCGCACGTGCAACGTGCGACTACTGACTACTGACTACTTTCCCGGCATACACCCCGTGGTACTTCTCCGGCAGCAGCTCGGCGATGTGGACCATGATCATATCCGTGGCCGACTGGAGGTCCTGCTTCTGCCCGGGGACCGAGGGCAGCCGGAAAACGGGGCCGATGTTAATGGTCAACCGCGGCCGTCTGACAAACCAGGCAGGCCCTTTCATGGCCTCGGTACCATAGATAGCCACAGGCAGTATGGGGATGTTGAAGTGCCGGGCGATGAGCGCCGGTCCCGGCATAGCCGCCTGGAGCGTCCCGTCCTGGCTGCGCCGGCCCTCGGGGAACATGCCCAGCAACAGGCCTCTTTCGAGGCGTTCGCCGGCGGTCCTCAGGGCTTCACGGTCATATTTCTGGCGGTTCACCGGAAAGGCGCCAAAGGTTTCGGCGAAGAAACGTCCCACCGCGGTGCGGAATATCTCCTCTTTGGCCATAAATGTTATCTCACGGGGCCAGACCGCGGCCCCGATGAGGGGAGGGTCGACGTTGTTAAGGTGGTTGGCCACTACCATTAGCGGGCCACGCTCCGGTATGTTTTCCTTTCCTGTGACGCGGCACCGGGTGCAACAGAACACCAGGGCCGTGCACAACGGGCGTGCCATGTAGTACAGGCGGGACATTGGTCTCTTGACCGGCGTCATACTGACTTTGATTATATAACAAATCCAATTCAAGATTTAAGATTCAAGACTCAAGACTCAAGACTCACCGGTTAGGGACTGTCCACCAATAACCTGAACAATGAACCACGAGATTACACAAGATTCTTCGGCCGGTTTCCATATTGGGTTGAGCCTTTACACCACCATTGCTTACTCAAATCTGTGCTTATCTCGTGGAATCTTGTGGTTCCGTTTGTGCCCCGCCGGCACGGGCATCGTGCTGCTACACCCCACCGGTTAGGTGTTCCTTGCCGCCAGATTAGGTAGAAGTGCGTATTTATCGCGTTGGGGCGGCATCCCTAGAATAGTGTCAGCGCATGCTTTTTGGCAGACCATCCAGTGAAAGTGAGCAAGAGATGAGCACTATCAGCCGAAGGGACTTTTTGATTTACACCGGCGGTGGCATTGCCGTTCTTGTCGTCGGCGGCAAGGTGGGGTCCTGGGCCTTGAGCAACCTGGCAAATATCGGGAATTCCGCCCAGGCTGTCGAGCTCGAGATCGGGGACGCCGTTAAGGAGATGCACACCCACAACCCGACAAACAGCGCCCGGTGCTATTTCTGGGTGTACAAGAGCGTCAGCCCGGACCTGTCGCACGATTCCCCCGGACCGGTCATAATCACCACCAGAGGGGACACCGTCAATCTCAAGGTAACCAACAAACTGGATGAACCACACGCCTTCTTCATTCCCGGCATGGTTGACAGCGGCCCTATCGCCCCCGGCGAGACCTGGCAAAGCTCGTTCGTAGCCTCGATATCAGGCGCCCATCTGTACTTCGATAACTTGAACAGTCCGGTGAACCGGGTGATGGGTCTGCATGGGGCCTTGATCGTGATGCCGGATGCCCCGCAGCCCGGGCACAAATTCACTCCTTACGACAATCCGACTCCCGCCGTCCAGAAGCTGTTTGACGATCTTGGCTCCACCGCCCACTTTCCCGGCCTGGCCTGGGAACAGGGGGACAGCACGCCCTGGGCGCTCGACTCTACCGGGAAGACCCCTAACGCGCCCCCCTTCCGGCAGTATGTATGGCTGGCCCACCAGGCCAGCCCCAGGCTGTTCGCCGAGGTCGGAGATTTCGCCGAGGGCGAGGACTTCCCTGCCAACCGGTTCGTTGAGCTTTTCCTGAGGGACCCGTTCCAGCCCCATGCCTTCCATGCCGATAATCCAGAGGGAAACCGGAGAGCGCAGTACTTCACCTTCAGCGGCCAGTCCGGTTTCTTTTCCCACGATAGTGCGGTGATCACTCCCATGGGCCGGGTGGGGGAGCCGGCGGTGGTGCATATCCTGAATGCCGGGCTATGGGCCCATTCCCTGCACCTCCACGCCAACCACTTCTATGTCACCAGCGTCAACGGCGAAGTCCGCGCCAACGTCTTTTCCCTGGATACTTTCGAGGTGGGCCCGGCTGACAGGGTGGACTATTTGCTACCCTTTACCCGGCCGCCGGACGTGCCCAATGTCCGGGGCCTCGGTCTGCCGGATACGCCCCTGACCCGGGCCAACGGACGTCCGGTGTGGCCGCCGGTGGAAGAGATGGACCTGCATCTTCCCAGGACCGGCACCATGGCTAAAGACAGGTTTGGAAACGACATTGACCTGGCGGCGCGCCTGTCTCCCCTGTGTTACCCGATGCATGACCACTCCGAGCCTACTCAGACCAGCCAGGGCGGCAACTACAATACGGGGGTGATTTCAGGAATATATTTCACCGGCGACCGGAACACGCCCGGCAGTCTGGACTTTCCCATGGACCGGGATTTCCACTTTATGTTCCAGAATGTCCGGGGCGTTAGCGTCGCCCCGCCGGCAGCGCTGCCGGCGGCCCCGCCGCCCCGGCCGCTGCCATAGTGAATAGTTCTCCTCTCCCCTTGGGGGAGAGGATTAAGGTGAGGGGTAAAATGGACTTCACCCTCACCCTTGACCCTCTCCCGTCGAGGGAGAGGGAATTGCCCAGGAGGAACAAAATGTCATTCACAAAGCCGGTTTTCCCGGAAATTCCTCGCCAATCCGTTGATGGCCTGGAAGGTATGTTTGCCAAGATGTGGGACCCGCCCAACGAGAGTCCGGACACGCCGGACCGTCTATCGCCCACCAACCCCGTGCCGGAGGTGATGCTGGCCGCCGGGTTCCAGAGCAAAGTGTCGACACCCCACACTGTCGAGCGGGACCTGATGCATGGCCGGCAGATTGATGCCTGGGACGTTGAGCAATCGGGAAAGCGCCTGATGTTCTTCCTTTTCCAGGACGGTGATAATCCGGCCACCAACAACGGGACCTACCCGGCGGCGACCATCCGGGTGCCCCGGGGGGTTATCTTTCACGGTCATACCCAGGGCCACGGGCCGCCGCCGCATACCATTCACTGGCATGGCCTGGAAGGGACCCCCATCAACGACGGGGTGGGACACTGCTCCATGGAAATCGGCGACTATACCTACCAGTTCCAGCCCAACCATGCCGGCACCTATTTCTACCATTGCCACCGCAACACGACGCAGCACTTCGAGTTCGGGCTGTGGGGCGGCTTCCTTGTCGAGCCGCCGGACGCCTACTTCGCAACCCAGCGGGACCCGGCCATACCTATCGGCGCCTGCCGGGACGGCAGGTTCCGTACCGCGGCCAATGTCTCCCGGATACTGCTTCCCGATGGGTCGATCGAGGACTGGTCGGAACGGTTCCCCGGGTCCAACACCAACCCGCTCACCTCTCCCGACCCCCTGGGGCAGTTTCCCGCCGACCCCCATGCCATGACCGTCCCTTACGACGTGGAGGCGCTGTGGGCTTTCGACGACCGTGACTCGGCCTGGAGCGACCTCGCCCCGGACCCCTTTACCACCTTTCCCAGGCATGGCGGTACGCCGGGTGTGGACGACGACTTTCACGGGAAGGCCGGCGGAGGCGTCGGTCCGGATGATTTCTTTGCCTTCAATGACTTCAACTCTGATTACTGGTTTGTCACCGGGGTGCCGGCGCCGGCCCCAAAGGGAGGCACGGGCACTATTGACCCTGCCGGCCCGCCGCCGCGCGGCGGCGGCCTGCCGGGAGGCCTGATTCCCCCGGCGCTGAACAGCGGCAAGTCGGGGACCCAGATCGCCATCAACGCCAGGGTGGGACAGACTATCCTGGTGCGGGCCATCAATGCCGCCTACAATACTGCCCAGATGAGCCTGCCGTTCGATGCCCTGGTTATCGGCGCCGACGGCCGGGGTCTGGGCATGCCTCCCCTGCGGCAATACAGCCAGGCCTTTGTTCTTCCTGCCAATCAGCCGGTCCGTTTGAGCGTCGCCCGGCGCGCCGACGCTATCTTCCGGGCAACCACTCCCATGAGCACCTACGCCATAATCGACTTTTTTGACACCCGTAGTGAAGCTCCGATGTCACCGGCCAACCGGCGGTTTACGGCAAGAATTCCGATTAATATCAGTGCTTGATTCCCTGTGCCGGCG
>CAZFEA010000168.1:3709-7515 GCA_964518085.1 uncultured Dehalococcoidia bacterium | reverse complement strand
TGCTCGACCCCTCCGCCGAGGGAGGGTTAACCTCGAAATGGGGCATCGATGCCACCAGGCCGCTGAAAGACGGCGGGAAATACCAGCGCATCACGCCTCCGGCCTGGGCCATGGAAAAAGTGAAGTCGTTGCTCACGTAGGGTGGGTTAAGCACGCACGCGGTGCGGGGCGTGGATGGGGCGTGCGAACCCACCGGCGCAGGTGGGGGGCTGGCCCGCCCACAAAATGTCGTTGCGAGCGCAGCGAAGCAATCCCGTCAGGGCGCGGTCAACATCGTAGCGGCACGCCGCGCGTGCCCCGCGACGGGCTGGAAGCTACTGGACGAAGATTTTCCTCCATCCGTCCACCCACTGGATCGCCGACCGGGTGAAGTCCTCGCTCTGAAGGAAGAATTTCTCCTGTGGATTCACCACGAACATGGGCGGCACTCCTTCGGCAGGCACATCCAGGCGGGTGCTCGGCGAGACGATCGTTTTCACCGCCAGAGCCTGGCCTTCCTTGCTCAAGAACCAGTTAACGAAAATAGTGGCGGCATTGGGGTGGGGTGGTTTCGCCGGAACGGCCAGACCACCATTGGAAGGCGAGACGCCGGATATTTCTTTGAAACTCGCCGCGGCTATGGGCGCCCCTACTTTGAGAAACTCGGTTACCGCCGGCGTTTGGGGGAAAATGGCGACCGGGTATTTGTCCCGGGCCACCCACTCCATCTGCTGGCGCATGTCCCTGGTTACAATCACCTGCTGTTGCCTTACCAGGGCGGTGAAGAACTCGTTGACTTTGTGCGGGCCAAACTCCCTGGTCATCCCGGTGGCCCAAAAATTACCCGCGCCGGGAATGGTGGGATCGAACATGGTCATCTTCCCCTTCCATTCCGGTTTCAAAAGGTCGAGATAGGATGAAATCTGGCCCTCTTTCACCGCGGCGCTGTTGTAAATGACGGGGGGAATCCTGACCGAAAGATAGGCCACGATCATGCCATCCTTGTCGAACAGGGGCAGCTTGCCACCCAGCCAGACTTTGGGGTCGGTCACCTCGGGCAGGATCAGCATCGGCTCCAGGCGGGAAAGGAACCCCTGGTTCTTGGATCCCACCGCGGAGGTGGTACCGGGCAGGAATGCGTCCACCTGGTGTATCCCGGAACGGTATTCGGCATCGAGCCGGCTGGCGATGGCCGCTCCGGAGCCCATCACCACATCCATTTTTATGCCGAACCTCTTGTTGAAAGCATCGGGAATTGCCCCGCGGGCTTCAGACGGCGCGTTCAGGTAGATGAGAATCTCGCCTTCCTGTTTGGCAGCGGCCAGGGTAGCCTCCCATTTCCTTTCCCACCCGGGACTGGCGACATCACCGGACGGTTTCTGAGAAACCGCCGTGGGAGCGGGGGTGGCCGGGGCCGGACCGCCCGGGGTGCAGCCGGGAGCCAGTAGCGCCAGCGCCAGCAACATCGTAGCCATGAGTTTCACGTTCTTCATTGTTTTTCTCCCTCACAAGATCATGGTTCCCTGCGGAAAATGAAGCCTTCAACTTGTTGGAACAACTTACCACGTTGGGGTGGGTCCCGTCAATAGCTGTACCGATCCCGAAAACAGCGATTGGGTTCGCTGTCATTCCGAACTGGCTCCGTAGAGCCGCACGCTGTCTTCTCTCCCCTCACGGGAGAGGATTAAGGTGCTTACCGCCTAGTCCTCGAAGCCGCCGTTCTCCTCTCCCGTCGAGGGAGAGGGAAGCCGGATATGGGTCAATCGCGGATCGGGCACGCCGTTTCCGGGGCTGTATGTAATACCCGATTCGTGATACACTGTGAGGCAGTTGGTGTGATCCCTTTGACACCTCCCGTGTGAATCCGGTATTATGTCAAGCGTAGGTTGCAGACCCATTCCCGTCGAGGGAGAGGGATTGTCATTGCGGCCGCCTCTCGATGGCTAGGAGACTCGCAAGTGAAGAAAGCAATGAGTTACCTGTTTCAGGTCCTGGTTGGACTGGTGATGGCGGCAGTTTTGATCGTGGGTCCGGCATGTGAGCGGCAGTTCACGGCCACGCCACCGCCAACGCCGAAGCCAGGTCCTACTGAGCCGGTCATCACTGCTGGGCCTACCGCGCCGGCCACGCCGAAGCCCGGCGCTACCGTCAAACCCACCCCGCGGGTGACGCCTAAGCCGGCGGCGAGGCAGCCTAAAGGCAGCTATATCAGCGGGCAATCGGGCGGCGACGCCGAGACCCTGAACGTCATAATGGCGGCAGACGCTTCTTCGGCCGGGTACGTCGGGTTGACCATGGACGGGCTGGCCGGGTTCGATAACGACTATAACCTGGTCCTGTACTTGCTGGCGAAAGACGTCGAGATTTCTCCCGACGGCCTGGTCTACACCGCTAGCATTCGGGATGACCTTTTCTGGACCGGCGGCAACAAGGTCACTGCCGACGACTTTGTTTATACGCTGAACAACCTCATGTTCTCCGACTGGCTAAACTATACCTACAAGAGTGACTGGCAAGAAAAGATCGATGGCAAGCCGGTGCTGGTGGAGGTCAAGAAGGTGAATGACACCACCTTCACCGTCACCCGCAAGACGGTGTATCCTGATTTCGTGTACAACCTGTACTCCCTTGTCCCATATCCCAAGCACATCGCCACTAAATACGAAGGGGACATCAAGGCCTTTACCCAGGCCGAGGAATTCAACACCCTGAACTACACTGGGAATCTGGGTCCATACAGGTTCAAGGAGTGGATCCGCAATGACAAATTCCTGGTTGTCCGTAATGCGGACTACTACAAGGGCAAAGAAGTCGGCGCCCCCTATTTCGAATCTTTTGAAATCAAGCTCTTTGGCACCGCCGCCACGCGCCAGGCAGCCCTCGAGGCCGGCAACGTCACCAGCAGCGGGATCGAACCGCAGAATTTCAGCAAATTCAGCAAGATGCCGTCTGTCCAGCTTCATGTTACGCCGACCTCGGGCTATTCCCTGATGCTGATCAACCAGAGGGACAACGGCTGGGCGGGCCTGAAAAACAAGAAGGTGCGCCAGGCCCTGAGCATGTCCGTCAGCAAAGAGACGCTGGTCAAATCGGTCCTGGAAGGGTTTGGCGACCCCGCGTTCAGCTTCATTCCCAAACCTTCGCCCTGGTATTCCGAAGAAGGGCTTCACAAGTATGGCGTCGGTCCACTGTACGACAAGGCAAAGGCCGCGCAGATGCTGGTCGAAGCCGGCTACGGGAAGAAGGAAGGCAATACCTTTAAGGTTGCCGGCAAAGACGGCAAACCGGTCAAGCTAAGCCTGTTCAGCAGCACTGGAAGCAATACCACCGAATCCATTACCCTGCTGGTCAAGCAGGAACTGGCGGCGCTGGGAATAGTGGTCGAGGTCAAACTGGTGCCCTGGCCCACCCTCCTGGGCAAATACGTGCGAAACAAGGTACCGGGGTCCAACCAGGAGCCCCAGTTCAATAACGGCAAAGGCGCTGTCAGCGAGGAAAAGTGGGACCTGATCATCATGGGGTTCAACACCAACCCGCTGGCGCCCTCGGGCTCAGATGTCTTTTTCGTAACCGATGGCGGACTCAATATGATGGGTTACTCGAACCCGAAGGTGGATGAGCTTTTCCAGCGCGCCAGGTCTGCCGAAGCCCTGGACAAGGAGAACCGGAAGAAAATATATCAGGAACTGGCCAGCGTCATATCCGATGACCAGCCTGCGGATTTCTTCGCCTTCAACCGCGCCATTTCCGGTTTCCAGAAGAATGTCAAAGGCATCGATCCCGGGATCAACATGGGATGGAACCAGTATCTGTGGTATTTCGAATAG
>CAZFEA010000168.1:0-3609 GCA_964518085.1 uncultured Dehalococcoidia bacterium | reverse complement strand
GGCGGCAGCAAACACATGAGTACATACATCATTCGAAGGCTGATCTACAGCGTCCTCATCGCCTGGGGTGTGCTGACCATCACGTTTATTCTTCTGCGGGTCAGCCCCAACTCGCCGGTTGACAAATATATTGCCAACATTGCCGCCCGGGGGACGGATGTCGCCCAGGTCACCGCGGCCATCGAGGCCCGTTACGGCCTGGACAAACCCATCCACGAGCAGTACTTCGAGTATGTGTCAAACCTGGTCCAGGGCAACTGGGGATGGTCATTGAGCACCTCCATGCCGGTGATGAAGCTGTTTCAGAAACACTGGGTCTACTCCTTCCAGATCGTCGTCCTGGCCTTTATCGCCGGTGCGACACTGGGAATCAGCCTTGGTATTTTCTCCGCGGTGCGCCGGAAGTCGATTATCGATCACATCACCACCTTTTTTTCCTTTGTAGGCATCTCTGTCCCCACCTTCTGGCTGGGCGTGATGTTGATCCTGGTTTTTTCGGTCAAAGCCGGGTGGTTCAGGACTTACTATGACACCAGCATACCGGTGATTTCCCTGGCCAATTTGAAGCAGTTGATCCTGCCTGAAATAACGCTCATCACCGGCATGATCGCCGGGTACAGCCGGTATGCGCGTTCCGGCGTGCTCGACAATTTGCACAAGGAGTTCGTACGTACCGCTCGATCCAAGGGTCTGGGCGAGCGCGCAGTGCTATTGCGCCACGTCTTCCGCAATTCCATGCTGCCTATCGTAACCATCATCATGGGCGAGATCGGCGGGCTGGTCTTCGCTACGGCCTACTTTACCGAGATCATTTTCGGAATTCCCGGCCTCGGGCAGATTTCCTTCAATGCCATTCTGGCGAACGACTATTCGGTGGTTATTTCGGTGGTGCTGATAGGGTCGCTGATCGTTCTGCTGACGAACCTGGCTACCGACATCGCCTACACCTGGGTTGATCCTAGAATCAGGTATAGCTGACATGTCACGCCTTGCCGGAATAATCGACAAAAAGAAATATTACATACTTGCCGCTGCCGTTGTGGTGTTGCTGGGCGCCTACCTGGTTAACACGAAGCTCCTGGGCAAGGTGGAAAGTCCCGGGGCCTATTTCTTCTATTTCCTGATGACGGCCGTGGTGCTGTTTGCGGTATTGCCGGTCTTCCGGCCCGGCCGTCTCACCGCATATTACTGGGGACGGACCAGGAAGAACCTTCTGGCCAAGCTGGGCCTGTGGTTCATCGTCTTTCTGGCTGTGGTAGCCCTGATCGGGCCGCTGTTCACCCCGGATGCGGCCGAAGTCAACTTCCCGGACAAGAACCTGCCGCCCGTTGGGTTTCCCTTTGAACAGTCTACTTACGATCCCGCGACGGGGAAGGCAACCATCCAGGAGGTATATGGCACATGGAAACACCCCCTGGGCACGGATGACAAGGGCAGGGACCTTCTGGCGATGCTCATATCCGGAATAAGGGTATCGTTGATAGTGGGACTATCGGGCACGGCCATTGCCGTGTTTCTCGGCACCGTTATCGGGGTAACCTCAGCCTACCTGGGAGGCTGGGCGGATAACGTGATCATGAGGTTTACCGATATCATGATGACCTTTCCGTGGTTCCTGCTACTCCTGTTAATTATTTACCTCTATGGCTCGAGTCTGGCGTTAATTATTCTTGTGGCCGGCCTTACCGGTTGGACCGGAATCGCGCGGCTGGTGCGCAGCGAGTCCCTTTCCCTGCGCACCCGCGAGTTCGTGATGGCAGCCCGGGCATTGGGCGCGTCGCACGCGCGCATCATCTTCCGGCACCTGGTGCCGAATACGGTAAGCCAGATAATCGTCGTCGCCACCCTTTCCATACCCGGTTTCATCCTTGCCGAGTCCGGACTCAGCTTTCTAAAGCTTGGGGACCCATCGGTCATCAGTTGGGGCCAGATATTGAGCGCCGGGCAGCAAACCCTGGATACCGCCTGGTGGACAGCCGTCGAGCCGGGGATAATGCTGTTTCTTACCATCCTGGCTTTTAATTACTTTGGAGACGCGGTAAGGGATGCCTTTGACCCGAGAAGCAATGTCTAAGGACGGTCTGCGCTCTGAGGTCCCGCTGAAGGTAAGGGACCTGAAAACATATTTCTTCACCCCGCGGGGCATAGTCAAAGCGGTGGATGGCATCAGCTTCGACCTGAGAAGAGGGGAGTGCCTGTGCATTGTGGGTGAATCGGGCTGCGGCAAGACAGTAACCGCCCTGTCTCTGCTGCGTCTCTTCGATAGCCCACCGGGAAAGGTCGTTTCCGGCGAGGCCTGGTTCGATGGCCGTGAGCTGCTGTATGCCGGGGATGAAGATTTGCGCCACATCAGGGGCAACCGGATCGCCATGATCTTCCAGGACCCCCAATCATCTTTGAATCCGGTCCTGACCGTCGGATACCAGATAGAGGAACAGCTCAAGGCGCACAAGAACGGCAACCGGAAAGAAAGAGTCATCGAGTTGATGAAAATGGTGGGCATACCCGATGCCGAAAAGAGGGTCATGGACTATCCCCACGAGTTTTCCGGCGGCATGAAGCAGCGGGTCATGATCGCCATGGCGCTCTCCTGTGACCCCGAAATCATCATTGCCGATGAACCCACCACTGCCCTGGATGTGACTATCAAGGCGGAAGTGGTAAAGGCCTTCAAGGGGCTGAAACAGGACAGAGAGCTTTCCTTACTCTTCATTACCCATGACTTCGGGGTTGTCGCCCAGATCGCCGACCGCATTGCGGTGATGTATGCCGGGCTTATTGCTGAAAGCGGGCCGGCGGTGGAGATACTGGAGTCGCCCAGGCATCCTTATACCGTCGGCCTGATCA
Organism: uncultured Dehalococcoidia bacterium; assembly: GCA_964518085.1. Taxonomy (GTDB): domain Bacteria; phylum Chloroflexota; class Dehalococcoidia; order JACQUA01; family JACQUA01; genus JACQUA01. The sequence continues at coordinate 762 of CAZFEA010000168.1, read as the reverse complement.
ACTGCCTGCCGGACATCACCCGGGAACAAAAGAGGCTGGAACATATTACCGGCCTGCCGCCGAGCCTCATCGATCCTCCATCGGGGTGCCACTTCCATCCCCGGTGCCCCAGGATGATGCCCCATATCTGTCCGCGTATCGATCCGTACGAGACGAAACTATCCGCCGAACACAACGTGTTTTGTCACCTGTATCCGTAGATATGCCAGAAACTATTTTGCTTCAGGTAGAAAGTCTGAAGAAATACTATCCGGTCACCGCCGGACTGCTTCAACGGAAAGTTGGAAATATCAGGGCGGTGGACGGGGTATCTTTCTTTGTGGGTGAGGGAGAGACCCTGGGACTGGTGGGCGAGTCTGGCTGCGGCAAATCGACTCTCGGGCGGATGGTGGTAAAGCTGGAACAGCCAACGTCTGGAACGATCCGGTTCCGGGACCGCGATGTTACGGTAATGGACCGGCAAACGGGCAAGGCAATGCGCAGGCAGGTCCAGATAGTATTCCAGGACCCTCATTCGTCGCTGGACCCGAGGATGACCATCAGGGATTCTATGGAAGAGGCCCTCCTGCTGGTAGATGATACAGGCGAGCGCCAGAGGGATGAAAAGATTGCCGGGCTTCTGCAGCTTGTGGGGCTATCCGGAGAGTTTGCCTCGCGGTATCCCCATGAGTTCAGCGGGGGCGAAAAGCAGCGCATCGGCATTGCCCGGGCGCTGGCGGTGAATCCGAAACTGATCGTGGCCGACGAGCCGGTGAGCGCCCT
>CAZFEA010000167.1:0-7517 GCA_964518085.1 uncultured Dehalococcoidia bacterium | reverse complement strand
CTGGAAAGGCGACAGGCTGGAAAGCCTGTCGTACCCGGCAGGTTTGACACCTTCCCTCAGATAGCTCAAAATACGCTTCGAGGTGAACTCATGATCATCAAGAGACTCGAAGTCGGGCCTATCGGCTCAAACTGCTACATTGTCGCTTCGGAAAGCGCCAGGGAAGGCATAATCATCGACCCCGGCGCCGAGGCGGACACGATCCTGAACCAGTTGAAAAAACTGGGACTGAAAATCAAGATGGCGGTGGCCACCCACGGCCATGTCGACCATCTAATGGCGTTGAAAGACGTTAAAGATGCCCTGAAGTGTGAATTCGCCATTCATGAGGGGGATGCCAGGGGCGTGGAGAAGATACCCGGTGGAATCCTGGCTATGTTCGGTTTATCGGGTTTCAAGCCGCCTCCGGTAGACCGGGTGCTGAAGGATGGCGACGTTATTGAATTCGGCGAGATCAAGATGAAGGTGATCCACACCCCGGGCCACAGCCCCGGCGGCATTTGCCTCCAGGCGGATAAAGTGGTGTTCAGCGGGGACACCCTGTTTAACTATGGAATCGGCCGGACGGACCTGCCCGGGGGAAACTATGACCTGCTCATGGAAAGCATCGAAAAGAAATTGATGACCCTTCCCGACGACACCGCGGTGTTCCCCGGCCACGGCCCTGAGACGACCATCGGCGACGAGCGGAGACATAATCCGTTTTTGGGACGCCCGTAGCCGCACGTTGCACGTGCAAATGAAGTAACAAGTAACAAGTAACAAGTAACAATTGGGATTTGGAATTTGTTTGGAACTTGGTGCCTGGGATTTGGAATGTTCCTTGATACTTGATACTTAAAACAAAAAAAGGCGCTCCCGGTTTCCGGGAGCGCCTTTTTTGTATTCCCCAAAATTCAGGCTAGATAAACAGCGGCGCCAGCACCAGGGTGATGGTGCTGAGGAGTTTGACCAGCACGTGGAGTGACGGCCCGGCGGTGTCTTTGAACGGATCGCCCACCGTGTCGCCCACCACCGCTGCGGCATGGGTCGGCGTCTTCTTGCCGATCACCTGCCCGTTTTCGTCCTTGAACTGACCGGATTCGATGAGCTTCTTGGCATTGTCCCAGGCGCCGCCGCCGTTGTTCATGAAACTGGCCAGCATGATGCCGCCGATGGTGCCCACCATGAGGATGGCGGCAACGGTCTGGGCGGCGTCATAACCGGGGATGAACCGGAAAATGACGCCGATAACCACCGGGGTAGCCACGGCCAGGATGCCGGGGCCCATCATTTCGCGAAGGCCGGCGCGGGCGGTAATGTCTACCGCGCGGGCGTAATCAGGGCGGGAAGTGCCTTTCATGATTCCGGGGTCGGCCCGGAACTGGCGGCGCACTTCTTCAATGATCTTGCTGGCGGTCTTGCCCACGGCGCGGATGGCCAGGGCGCTGAAAAGGAAGACCAGCATAACCGCCATCATGGCGCCGACGAATACTTCGATTCGCGCGAGGTTGACTACATCATATGTCTTCTCGCCCCTGGTGAAGGCCTCCCCGAATTTCAGGAAGCCTACCCGCTCCAGGTAAGCCTGGAACAGCAGGAAGGCGGCCAGTCCGGCCGAGACCATGGCATAGCCCTTGGTCAGGGCCTTGGTGGTGTTGCCTACCGCGTCGAGACGGTCGGTGACGTCGCGTACCTTTCCACTGATACCGGACATTTCGATAATGCCGTTGGCGTTATCGGTGATCGGGCCGAAGGTATCCATGGAAAGGATATAGGGGCAGGTCATGAGCATGCCCATGGTGGCCACCGCGGTGCCGAAGGCGCCGCCGCCGTGGAGGCCGGTCAGCGTGCCCAGCCAGTAAGAGAGGAGGAGGGCGATTCCGATGATCAGGGCTGTGGTCAGGGTGGTCTCGAAGCCGACAGCCGTGCCTTCGACGATGTTGGTAGCCGGGCCGGTCCGCGAAGCCTGGGCGATGTCTCTTACCGGCCGGTATTGAGGCTCGGTGTAATACTGGGTGACGAAAACTATGACCACGCTGGCCAGCAGGCCTACCACGCCGGCCAGGACCAGGTACCAGTTGCCCAGCATCCACGATACCGAGAGCGCCATGCCAACGATGGAAAGACCGATGGCCAGGAAGTAGCCGCGGTTCAGGGCTTTCATGGGGTTCTCGTGCTCTTTACCGCGGACGGAGATGAGGCCGATGATGCTGGCGATAAGCCCGAAGGCCCGGACCACCAGCGGGAAAAGGATCCACGCCGGGTCTTTGGTAATGGCGAATATAGCGATACCCAGTATCATGGCGCCGATATTCTCAGCGGCGGTGGACTCGAACAGGTCGGCGCCGCGGCCGGCGCAGTCGCCGACATTATCGCCCACCAGGTCGGCAATGACCGCCGGGTTTCGGGGGTCGTCTTCAGGTATGCCGGCTTCGACCTTTCCCACCAGGTCGGCGCCCATGTCGGCGGCCTTGGTGTAGATGCCGCCGCCAAGCTGGGCGAACAAGGCCACGAAGCTGGCGCCAAAGCCGAAACCGACTATCAGGTGCGGGGCGATGTCAGGTCTGGCGGCGCCGCCGAAGGCGTAGAACATGATAGTCACGCCCAGGAGGGAGAGGGCCACGATCAGGAAGCCCGAGACCGCGCCTCCTCTAAGCGCCACCTGTATGGCCTCGGTCAGGCCGCCGCGCTGGGCAGCGGCGGCGCAGCGGACGTTGGATTTCACCGAAACGTACATGCCGATGAAACCGGAAACGCTGGAAGCAAATGCGCCCGCCAGGAAGGCAACGGCGGTGCGCCAGGCAATGCCGAAGGGCGTCATCCCCGGTATGCCCTCGGCGCCGCGGAGCAGTCCGACCAGGACGGCAACCACCAGGGCTACCACGATGGACAGCATGGCGATGGTGCTGTATTGCCTTTTGAGAAAGGCCATGGCCCCTTCCAGTATGGTGCCCCCGATTTCCTGCATCTTGGCGGTACCGGGGTCCCGGCGCAGGACATCCCTGACGAGGTACAGGGCAAAGAGGATGGCAATGAGGCCAGCGCCGACGGGAACTATCCAGATAGATCCCATAGAGTGTAACCTCCTTTACGAGTTAAACCTTGAACAAGCTGGGACCCACACGTCCCGGGGAAGAATTAAGGGGGATTTGAAGACCGTTTTCAAATCGGGTAAGTGTAGCAAATTTACCCGGTACGGTCAAGGGACTTACCGGGTTCGGGCGGCACGCAGGGGCGATGCCAGCGGGGCGACGGGTGGGATGGGGTGCGGCTCGCCCGCCGGTAGGGGCCCGCTGTCCGTGTGCCGGATGGCGTACACTGGCGAATTTGTCCCCAGGCCTACTATGTTCTCCTCGTGGTGAGGGAAAAGCCTATCCTGTAAGATGCGCTTCGACGCGGGCGCCCAGTTCAGGTAACTTGAATGGCTGCTGATGAAGTCATTGGTGCCGTCGGCAAGGGCCCAAAGAAAAATTCAAAAATTTTCTTAAAATAGGTATTGGCGCTACTGCAAGAAGCCCTTTTGAGCCAAAATCCAATCCAAGAATTTGTACAAAACTACCTTTTTGCAGTGACTCCAGTATTGACAAATCAAAAAATATGTCTATAATGGTGCGTACGACGCGATATTAGGTGCGTCGAACGTGCGAAAGGAGGATAGCGACGCACAGTAAGAAATCACATAAATGGCAAGGGGGCGAGTGTAATCGAGAAGCGCCCCCTTGCGTACGACCTCTCAGGCTTGCGGCATTGCGGCCTAGTCAGCCATAACGCTTCAAGCGAGAAGTCACGGTTCCTAGTTTAACACAAGAAAGGTAGGACGAGTTACTATGAGTACAATAGACGACGTTGGTTCGCATGCAAAGGCCACGTTTGAGTACCCAACTCTGCAGGACGCGTTCCTGGCTGCTGCCCAAGCTGCCGTCGCAAGCTTTGGGAGACCCGTCACCGGAGTTCTCTACACGCAGGCCGGTCGACGGTTTGTGTCAACCAGTCTGCCCGTTAAGATGTTGGTGTCGATGGCTCGGCGCGACAGCGCGGGCAAGAAGGAAGACCCCGGTCTGCACAGGAACCGTCCGCTGGAGCCGACACATGTCAAGGCTATCAGCGAATACCTCCGGAATGAACAACATTACCTTCTGCCTCCGGTGATGCTTAATGCTACGTCTCCCCTACAAACGTTCGTTGTGAAGACGACGGTGCCCACAAGCCCGTGCTTCTTTGTGCTGCCTCCCGACGAATACTTGTTTGTCACTGACGGACAGCACCGCCTTGAGGCTCTGAAGCAGGCATTGGTGGACAGGCCCGAACTGGCCAACGACTCAATTGGAGTCACGATCGTGGAAGAAAGTGACATATACAAAGTCCACCAGGACTTCTTTGACGCTGCCCAGGTGATGCCCCTCGCAAAGTCGCTCTTAGTCGAGTTCGATGGGCGTGAGCCGATGAACTGGCTTACTCGCGAGGTATGCTCCAATGCTCACTTGCTGCACGGACGCGTGGAGAAAATCGGTACGACTGTCGGCAAGAATTCCCTGATGCTTTTTACTACCAACCAGGTCAAACAAGGGATCCTGCAATTGCTCGTGGGCGATTGGACAATGTATGCCTTGGCCATGCAGAAACAGGCGCACCAGATGCTGGCACCCGCAAAGGACCTGTGGAAGTCAAGGATTATTGCGTTCCTTGACGAGTTCACACTGCACAATTCCCAATGGAGAGCTGTAAGTGAACGGCCATTAGACTCAGGGCTGACTACAGACATTCCCGGGATGCGGGAGAAATACCTTAACTTCTCGGGAGGCGGACTGCTGGTGTTGTGTGGAGTGGGCCACTCAATTTTGGAGAAAGAGGTTTCCTCGGACGGAACCCTTTCGAACCAGCAGAAACAGGTCATCGAGCATCTGGCTGCACTTGACTGGTCCAGAAAAGGGGAGCTTTGGAAAGGATACTTGGTGGGACCACAGGGCAACATAACGCCCCACAAGAACCACATTGCTCTGGCTGTCGCCAAAGCGAAGGCCCATCTCGGGCTTGCGCTGAGTGCAAAAGAAGAAGCATTACGCCAGAGAGCAAGCGCCGGCGAGCTCGTCCCGTCGAGTTAACTCAGAGTTAAGTCACCTTCAGAATTAGGCCTCGGGGCCGGCACCTTCAGGGTTGCCGGCCCTTCCTGTGTGAGCGCGGCAAGTTGGTGGACTTTGGCGATAAAAACTCACTGTGGAGACCTATAGCGCCAACCATTAGCCAGGGACAAAGGGTGTCCGCTGTCAAACGGAATCTGAAAGAAGCCCAAGGTAAAATCCCGGACCGACGAATAGGAACTGAATAGAAGGCATTTATGAGCCAGACGGGTTTGAACGACATAACGACGTACAGAGATACCCGAGGTTTAGAGTGTAAATGCGGCAGGTAAATAGGGGGGAACTTTATGAGCTTATCCGCGGCGATATTCCCGGATTTCGTCCGACAAAAGAGAGGATTTTCCAGGAGAGCTTACCTGAAGGAAGTAGAGATAGATTGGCAAGGTAAAGCGAGTGTGTCGAGTATGCTTCGGCGGCAGGCATAAAGGGTACCCGTCATGATGATGAGTGAGCATTTGGTGAGTGTATCCCGAACCGCTGTGTACCGAAGGGTGCGTATGATAGTGTGGTAGGGGGGTCAATCGCGCCCTCCTACCAGATTTGGATGCCACTGGAAATTGGGGGCTTGCCAACGGCTCCCTTCTGAAGGATAATAGCGATACACAAATGAGGTTCTACCTGATGCATGCAGAACCGACAAAACACCGATTACATGCGCTTTGCTCCTACTTCGCCATGTTTCCGCATACCTTTGTTCGGGACCAGATTCTTTCCCACACATGCCCGGGTGACATTGTGCTGGATCCGTTCAGCGGCCGAGGGACTGCGGTCTTAGAGAGTTTATTGCTGGGCCGCCAGGCGATCGGGATAGATATCAACCCTGTTGCCGCATGTGTGACCGGTGCCAAGGCTCACACCCCCGACGTCTGTGTAATACTGTCCAGGCTGCACAACTTGGAGGATGGTTTCAAAACGACCGATATCCAACAGCTGCGAGAGGAGGGTGACGCGCTCCCATCCTTCTTCCGACACGCTTTCCACAGGACAACCCTTCACCAAATACTTTTCCTGCGAAGGCATTTGGATTGGAAACATGACGAGGTCGATTGTTTCATTTGCGCTCTGGCGCTGGGCTCGCTACATGGAGAAATGGACAAGTCGCCCTCGTATTTCAGCAACCAGATGCCTCGAACCATTAGCACCAAACCGGACTATTCGGTTCGTTACTGGCAAACGCATCATCTAGTGGCCCCGGAAAGAAACGCTTTCGCAATATTACGGGAGCGTGCAAAGTTCCGCCTCAAGGATGGGAGGCCAAGCCTAAAAGGTGTCGCGGTGTTGGGGGACGCACGCAACGCATCAGGATTGCTGGCGAACTTCCGAGGCAGGGTTAAAGCAGTGGTTACGTCCCCACCTTACCTGGATATTACGAACTACGAAGAAGATCAATGGCTCCGATTGTGGTTCTTGGGAAACGCACCGTGGCCTACCTACAGCCAGATATCTAGGGACGATCGTCACACTACCAGCGATTCATATTGGAGATTCTTGGCAGAGGCCTGGCAGGGGGTAGCGCCTCTGTTGGGAACCGCAGCGACAATCGTTTGCCGAATAGGAGCCAAGAAAGCGCAGGTTGGAGCATTGGGGCGCAATCTTTCGGCAACCATCCTTTCAGCCTTTCCAAAAGCGTTTCTATGGAATGAACCCCGGGTCTCTTTATTTGCTAGGCGTCAAACCGATAGCTTTCGACCCGGATCGAAAGGCTGCGGGTTTGAGGTTGATTTTGTCTTCAGGACCGGATACCATACGGCCCGAGGGTCGTGACTGGAAGGTCGTTCTCCGCTAATGCCGATGGTATTTAGCACAACAGGTACTATTATAGTACAAAAGACCTCAACTTCCCTGAGCTGCTCCCTGGGGCTGCGAGCTAGCGCGAAGATATGTAGGGGCGATGCCAGTGGGGGGACGGGTGGTGGCCGGGGGCGGCTCGCCCGCCGGTAGCGGCACGGCGTGCCGTGCCGGGCCTCGCTGATCTTTTGCCGGGGCCGGTCGGGTAGTCGGGCGAAATCACTAAGCAAGTCGCCAAGTTGTCAATCAGGAGTCAAAGTTAGGGCCACAAGCGGTTTCAGCCTGTCCCGCAAGTCTACGAGCACCTCGTCGAGTGGCGGGATGGCTCTTACCTGTTGCCGGAGGTCTTCGTTCCAATAGCGCTTGAGCGTTTCCGTATCTGCGGGGAGAAGGTCAGTTGCCGACCATATGGTTAGACCCTTGTGGTTGAGCTTTTTCATGAGGACCGAGGCCACAAGCTTGGAATCAAACTTGTCCGGGTGTTCACTAAGAAGTCTCCATACATCATAGTAGTCCCTTGACTTGCCTCGTTCCAGCAGGCTTCTTATCTTCTCGGCGAGCAGTTCCTCCAGGGGGTAGACGAGGACCTTTTGTCCCTGGAATTGGAAG
>CAZFEA010000166.1:0-7557 GCA_964518085.1 uncultured Dehalococcoidia bacterium | reverse complement strand
GGGAAATCCGGGTCCTGCCGCGCAGCGCGGCTTACAAACTGGCCAGGGAAGCCTTCATGGAGGCCAAAGGGGCCGGAGGGCTGTTGATTCTTTCCGGCGCATGGTGCCCACCGTTTGTGATCGACTGTCTGGAGCGGGACCTGGGAGTAGCCGCAGTACACCCGCTGCAGGCGACCGCGTGGATGGGGCTTAAGGCCCTCAGGGTCAAAGACCGGGTAACAGGTTGGGGCCGGCTATTTGATACGCTGTAATTGGAGGCCGTTCAGTGGCATACTACAGAGACCTCAGAGAGTACCTGGAATTTCTGGACAAAGCAGGCAAGCTGCGAAGGGTCAGCCGTCCGATCAACAAAGATACGGAATTGCATCCCCTGGTGCGCTGGCAATATCTCACCTGTTTAGAGCTATACCAGGACATTTACTGGAAGCGGAAACATAGTAAGATCAAGGAGGTCACATGCCTAGAGAGAGATGGAGAGCCAAGATCGGGATCATTAATCCCGGACACGGAGCGCAAGTCTTAGAAGAATTCGAGTCGGCGGCGCCAAAAGGGGTCGCATTCGCTATGGCCAGCCTGGGTAAACCCGCCGGGCTGAATGTAAAAATAGTCGAAGATATGATACCGCGGCTAGAGCAAGCCGCCAGGGAACTTTCTCATGAAGCGGGCGTGTCCGGACTGGAGCCTTATGGTGGGGTCGAGGCGATCATTCAGTGCGGCACGCCCCTCGGTTTTGTGCATGGCATCGGATCGGATAAGGACCTGATCAAGAGAATCGAACGGGTCGCCGGAGTGCCCGCCACAACTCACATGACATCCATAGTTGAAGCCCTGCAAAAGCTCCAGGTTGGGAAGCTTGTTGTGGTTGCTCCGTACTATCCCGATGAGCTGATAAACAAGCTCCAAAAATTTCTAGACGCCTCTGGTTTCAATGTGGTTGCCATCACCAGTCTGGCAGAGAAGCCCGAAATCGTGGCAACCTTACCTTACGGTGTCTACAGGCCAGCCAAGCGTTTCTTTATGGCCGCTCCACAGGCCGACGGTCTGCTGCTGTGCGGTGGCGCGGCAAGAAGTTTCCAGATATTGGAGGCCATGGAACAGGACATCAGAAAACCGGTAACCAGCAGCAATCAGGCCGGGCTATGGAAGGTCCTCAATCTGGTTAACGTCAGGGAGCCAATACCTTGTTATGGTCAGCTCCTGAGGACGTTCTAGGCTCAATTTGCAGCGCCGAACGGAGCCAAATTTGTGTACGAGCGGGATAGCCGGCTCGTGTTAAGGAGTAAAATGTTAAAACAGATGATCATATGGCTGGTGACTGTGTTTGCGCCAATGGTTTTCGTGACCCTGGCTTGTAGTCCGGTAACTCCGGCTGCCCCGGTCAGTCCCGGGGAACAAAACCGCATCCAGCCGGAGAAGAATTCCCCAGGGCAAGACTGGGACAAACTCGTCGCGGAAGCCAGGAATGAGGGCGCTGTTGTTGTCGCTACCTCCAATGGTCCAATATTTACTGCGACCCTGGCTGAGGCTTTCCGGAAGAAATATGGGATACGTTTGGAGTTTATCGTTGGCAGATCGGAGGAGCTGGTTCCAAAGGTCCAGGCCGAGCGGCGGGCCGGGATTTACAGTACGGACGTATTCATTACCGGCAGCAGCAGTGTTGTCCCGGTGTTTGGTCCTGACGGCGCTTTGCAATCACTGGATGCGATGTTGAAGCTGCCTGAGGTGCTCGACAAAAAAGCCTGGTGGGGAGGGGACCTGTTATGGGTCGGCCCTGAGCATTTTCAGGTCATGTTCCTGGCCATGCCAGGGCAAACCGTGTGGGCCAACCGTGACCTGGTAAAACCGGGTGCAATTAAGTCATACTACGACTTGTTAGACCCGGCGTGGAAGGGCAAGATTTCACTTCGCGACCCGACCACGGCGGGAAGCGGAAATGCCTTTTTTACCTTCGTTGCAGAAACATTCCCAAATGGCCTTGACTATTTGCGCAGCCTGGGAAGACAGGAGCCGCCATTTACCCGTGACCCCCGTTTACAAACCGAGTGGGTAGCCCGTGGTAAGTACCCGGTTGCCATTGGTTCCAAGATTGACATTGCCAAGGAGTTTATCCAGGCTGGAGCGCCGGTCGTTGCCGTGCCTATGGCCGAAGGCACCTATTTGACCGGTTCAGGCGGTGGCGTGGCGGTGGTGAGCAAGGCGCCCCACCCCAGAGCTGCGACAGTTTTCGTTAACTGGCTTCTCGGCAAAGAGGGCCAACTGGTCGCTTCTGAGGCCTATGGAGGGCAGAGCGCCCGCGAAGACATTTCGACCGGTTTTTTCGAGCCTTACGAAGTGCGCCAACCGGGAACAAAGTATCAGAACCAGGTGCAACAGGACGAGGCAATAGGAAGAAAGTACAGGAAGCTGGCCGGCGAGATGTACGCGAATCTGCTAAAGTAGTCGAACGGAGTCACAGAAGACAATGTATCTAACCAGAGATGAAAACGAGATGCTGGAGGGCAAGTATGGCTACCCGGCTCAGAGGTCCATGGAGATACTGGTGGGCCTGGGCGAATGCTACGACGCGGAAAGAATGGTCCCGGTGAGTTCCGCTCACCTTCTGTACACGGTCACCGCGCTGGGATCGGCAGGGGCGGCATTCTTGCAGGAAATGGCTGATAACGGGGGCCGGTTTACAACCTTGACTCATACCAATCCCTCCAGCTTCGATCATCTTTCGTGGAAAGATACCCCGGCTACGTAGTCACCTCCGAAGGCATAGTCATGATTGATACCGCTATGTTGCCTTCCAATGCCCGGATATGGCGCAATGAAGTTGAGAAGCATGGCCAGATACGATACGTTGTCAATACGGAACACCATATTGACCATACGGCAGGCAACTGCTTCTTCCCCGGGACTTTGATTGCTCATGAGGGTGTCCGCGAGATACTGCGGGGGCCCCTGGAACGGGTGAAAACTCTCGATTTGGCCGAGGTAGACATGGCCCGCTCAATGGACCTGCGGGCTTACATCCTCTGGGAATACGGAAAATGGGATGTCAAAGGGATGGCATCGGCCCGAGGCTATGAAGTACGGTTTCCGGATATCACCTTTTCCACGAGGCTTACAATCCATTTGGGGAAACACACCTTTGAACTGATGCACCTGCCAGGCCACACTCCAAACCAGATCGGAGTCTATGTTCCGGAGGAAAGGGTGGTATTCACCGGAGATAATTTTGCCGGCGGTTCCCAACCAAGCCTTGCCCACTGCTCCCCGCTGGAATGGATCGAATCCCTGAAAAAGATCATGGCCCTGGAAGTGGATAGTATCGTCGGAGGCCACGGCGATGTCGGCGATAAGAAAGCGGTGGCCGAATTTGCCGCATTCATTCAGGGTGCGGTAAAATCCGTCAGGGAACTCATCGCGTGCGGGGCAAGCAAACAGGAGGCAGCAAATACGATAACTTCGTTTGAAGGACCTCTTCCCGCTCTCCACCCAGGCTCCGAACAGCAACGTCTGGCTGTCGCGCACCTGTATGAAGTCCTTTATGAAAAAGATTTTGGCCCCGGCTTGACCGGGTGAGGAGCAAGTTATGCAATCCTTGCAATGTGACGTACTGGTTATAGGCGCCGGACTGGCGGGATGCTGGGCCGCCCTGAGGGCGAAAGAGCTGGCGCCGAAAGTAGTCCTGGTGGATTTCGCCAAGGTGTCCCGGAGCGGCAAGAGCAGTTTCTCCGGCGCCGGAATCCTCGCCCCGGACGATTCCGATGACCTGGATGCCTGGCAGCGGGAAATAGTCGAGAAAGGCCAGTTCCTCGCGGACCAGGACTGGGTACGCCTCATGCTTGAAGACCAGGCTGCCAGATTGCAGGACATGGGGCACTGGGGCATGAGTTTCGAGTATGACCAGAACGGCAAGGTAGTACGCCATTTCGGTCTGAACCATAGCAACACCAAAATCATCACCGTGGACAGCCTCCAGATGATGGAGGCCATGCGCCGCAGGCTCGAAGGGTTGGGAGTCACCTTCCTGGAACGGGTCATGATCACCGATTTGCTTACTTCGGACGGCGCCCGGCCGACGGGGGGTTCAGTTGCGGGGGCTGTGGGCATTAATACCAGGACCGGAGAGACGTATACCATAAACGCGGCGGCGACGGTAGTGGCTACCGGGACGACCGGGCTGTTCGGCGCCTCGGGAGAGGGGGTAACCCAGGCGTTTAAGGTGGGGGCGGAAATCTTCGGAATGGAATTCAGCCGGTGTTTCGATGAAATGTGGTTCGTGGAAAAGACCATGGGCATCGGCATTCACCTGAATACGTTTCAGCGCCTGGGAATGAAACTGGTGAACTCGCAAGGATACCGGTTCATGGAAAGCTACTTCCCGGACCTGATGGAAAGGGGAAGACGTGAAGACCTGGGCCTGGCCATGGCCTGCGAAGGGATGCAGGGGCGGGCCCCCCTGTACATCGATATGCGGCACCTGGACGAGGAAAGCATGGACAAGCTGCATAACCTGCCCACCACCGCCTGGATGGTCAACGCCATGGAAGACGACGGACATTATCTGGCGCGGCAGCCAATAAAGTGCGGCGTCGCCTCCGGACGCCTGTGGGTCACCGTGGGCGGCATCAGGAACAATATCTATGGTGAGTCCAACATACCGGGACTCTACGCCGCCGGCGAAGCAGGTGGCTTTCCGGCCCATGGCACCTATTCGGTAGGAGGAGTGAACCTGGCCAGTTGCTGTGTCGGCGGCTACCGCGCCGGCGAGTATGCCGCAAGATACGCCGCAGAGAATGGGCCGCCCCCCATCGTGCAGTCACAGTCCAGGGACAGCGAGGCCCGCTCCTTACGTCCCGTGAAGATCACTTCTGGTCTTCGTCCGGACGACCTGGCGGATGAAGTGCACAGTTTCCTCAGTCCGGCGCGAGTCTCCATTTTCAAGACGGCGCATTCCATCGCCAGGGTACTGGACAGGATCGAAGACTGGAGGAATAAGGCCGGCCAGTTGCAGGCGCAAGACCCGTATGACCTGGCAAAGGCCAACCGGCTGGTCAGCTACATCGAGTGCATTGACCTGGTCTTTCGCGGCCACCTGGCCCGGGAAGAGACCCGGGCCAACAACATTCGCATTGACTTCCCCTACAAGGACAATGTCGACTGGCTGAAATGGATTGTCCAGTGGACCGGGGGCCAGGGCGAGCCGCTGATGAGAAAGGTGCCGGTACCCCTGCACCGCTACCCGGTCAAACCCCTTGAGCGCAGCCGCATACCCGCGGAATTCCCCTTTGTGAAAGTGGAGTAGCTGCCGAGCCAGGATTCGAACCTGGGCAAAAGGATCCAAAGTCCTTCGTGCTACCGCTACACAACTCGGCAACGGGGCTGCTTAATTATTTTAATACGCTGCGAGGGAGGGGTCAACTGTGCGAGGTACAGGGTCGTAGTGGCACGTTGCCCGTGCCAGGGGGTCGTAGTGGCACGTTGCCCGTGCCAGGGGGTCGTAGTGGCACGTTGTCCGCGCTAGGGGGTCGTAGTGGCACGTTGCACGTGCCGGGGAGGGGGCAAGGTAACAGGTAACAGGTAACAGGTGACAGGCTGGCTCCACTACCCCGTACCCGCGAGCCGCTGGCTCGCCCTACGATTTGCCAGGACACGAGTATGAAGCGGCCGATATCAGGTCGCAGGCGACAGGTCAGAAGTATCAGTCTCCTCCTGGTCCCCCGGCGCGCCGCCCGTAGCGGCGCGCGGCCGGGTATCTTTGTGGGTTGGCCATATTCCGTAGGGGCGGACCTGTGTGTTCGCCCGCGGGCAGACACGCGGGTCTGCCGCTGGGCAGGGCGGGCTAGCCGCACCACACGCCGCCGCCGCCCCTCCCGTGGCTAGCCCCCGCAGTCCGGTGGGTTCGCATGCCCGCCCCACTGCCGCCTCCCGTCGGCATGCTTAACCCACCCTACCTTACTTCCTGAGGGCCTCGTCTATGACTTCTTTGGCGATGCCCAGCATCTTGCCGCGAAACAGCATGCTTTCTTCGTTGTCACGCCATATTTTTGATCCCGGTTTGGGTATGAACAGGGGGTCGAGTCCTTCCGTAGTGACATCATCCCGCAGACTCGGGCTGCCAAAACTCTGGGAAAATACCGTCTGTCCTTCTTTGGTAAGCAGCCAGTTGACAAACAGTTTGGTTGCATTGGGATGGGCCAGTTTGACGGGCACAGCAATGCCTCCGGCGGCGGCAGAGACAAAAGTTCCTTCCGGAACGGTAATTCCTTCGATGGGGGCGCCCACTTTCATAAGCTGGGACATCACGTCCGGATTGGGCGCCAGGCCGATGGGAAACTTCCCTCTGGCCACGGACTCCATCTGCACCCGGTGGTCCCTCTGGATATCCGCCTGCTGGTCTTTTACCAGCCGCCGCAGGAAGTCTTTGGCTTCTTCCAGGTTCCAGATGTTCAGGGCGAGATGGGTCATTAGTGCGCTCCCCGGACCCGTGGCCGTGGGGTCGTTGAGGGTGATCTTGCCTTTGTACTGGGGTTTCAGCAGGTCTTTATAGGTGGTTATCTCCCCCCTTTTGGTAATCTCGGTGTTGACGACGATGTGTGATTCGGCGACGCCGATTATGGCTATGGCGCTCTTGTTCTGGTCCATGAAGGGGAACTCGCCTCCCTTCCATGCCCTGGGGTTGGTGACCTCAGGCAGCGCCAGCAGGGGTTCAATCGGCCCCAGGACGCCCGCCGGTTTCATGCTGGCCACCAGCGAACCGCCGCCGCCCCCGAAGATGTCGACCACGAGAAGTCCGGCCCGTTGTTCTGCCTGGACCCTGGCCAGCAGGTCGGAGCCGCGGGAGAAAGGGGTGAACTCCACATTGATGCCGTATTTGTCTCTGAAGGCCTGGGGGAGGGCGGTCCTGGTTTCCGGCCGCCATACAGCGTACACGGATACCAGTCCTTCCTTCCTGGCTTCGGCCACAAGTGTATCCCATTCGCTGGCGACGGCTTTGGCGCCGGGTGTCGCCGCGCCCCCGGGGATGGGTGTGGGCGTCTGGGCCGGTGGGGTACAGGCCGACAACAAAATAGCAGTCACGATAACCGCGGTAAATGCCAGCTTCGTCATGATACGTTCTCCATTCTGATTTTAGTCCGGTAAGAAATTATAGATTGGCGGCATGGCAAAATCAACGGCAGGGAAAATCCCCCTGTATCCCCCTTTTGCGAAAGGGGGAAATGTGGGGTCTCCCCCTTTGAAAAAGGGGGACCAAGGGGGATTTAGCCGTTTCCAACGCGGTTTCGCGGAAGCCTGATCACGATCGCTTGTCCATCGGGCCCATGATATAATCCTCAACGACGTCTCACAGGCGAGGACGCCTGTGGTACCGGTAATTTGGACAACGTCTCACAGGCGGGGAACTGCGGTCCCCTCTCCCGCAAGGGGAGAGGAGACTGAGTGTTATTTTCGTAACAAGCACTCATGCCCGCTGGCGGCGGGCACCATGAAGGATGAAAATGGCCTATCAACGTGAGGAGACCCAGTTTACCTCCCCCTTTCGCAAAAGGGGGATACAGGGGGATTTTG
>CAZFEA010000165.1:4713-7558 GCA_964518085.1 uncultured Dehalococcoidia bacterium | reverse complement strand
GAAAATGCCAGAATCCGCTCGGTGATTTTTCACACAGTCTGACGTTGCACGTGCCCTGGGCGGTGGCGTAGCAGCACGCTGCGCGTGCACGGGGCGGGCGTAGTGGCACGCTGCGCGTGCATGGGGCGGTGGCCGTAGCAGCACGCGCGCGGGCATGGGGCGGGGTGGCGCATGCCCCGGGTGGCACAGGCCTCCGTGCCTGTGAGCACAGGCTAAATACACAATGTTGCCATTACAGGCCACGCCTTCCTCTGCGGCACTCGGTGTCCTCTGTGGTGAAGAAGGAAACCGTTTTTTTTGACCACAGAGGACGCCGAGGCCCGCGGAGGACAACACCCGAAAATGGCGATTAATTCCATTGTATAATCAAGGAAAAAAATGGCTAACCTGTATCTCCATGGACACCAGGTGAACAGCGTCTTCCAGCTACTTGGAGAAGACGAGAACGATATCAGTTATAGCGTGGCGTGGGCACTAGCAAACTGTCCATCATTTCTTGACACTTTCCTGAAATCCCAGATTAAACGTAATTGTGAAAGTCATGAAGTGGTCATCAGGCTGCAGCATTCCCAGAAGAAGGGCGGCATAACGGATATTGAAATTGAGTCTCCGGGCAGTTTTTATCTAATTGTTGAAGCAAAGAAGGGCTGGCAACTGCCCGGAAAGGTGCAACTACAAAAATATGCCAATAGGCGCGTATTCAGAGACAATCAGGCTCCGCTGAAACTGATACTTGCCCTGAGCGAATGTGGCCCGGACTACGCCGACGCACATCTAGAAGTGCGTGAGGTTTCAGGCATACCCGTCAAACCAGTATCCTGGAAGGACATAGCCGAACTTGCCGATCATGCCCGCTTAGGGGGTTCATACTCAGAAAAGCATGTTCTAGACGAATTACTTACCTATTTGAAGGGCTTAATGAGTATGCAAAACCTAGATTCCAACTGGGTCTACGTCGTGGCTTTAGGACAAGGAGTACCTGACGGGTGGGATATTTCATGGATTGACATTGTGGCGAAACGCAAGCGTTACTTCCATCCAGTCGGAGGAGGGCGAGGCGGTTGGCCTGGGGAGCCACCAAACTACATAGCTTTCCGTTACTACGGGAAACTCCAATCCATCCACCATGTAGAGGGATACGAAGTATTCACCAATCCTCATGAAAAGTTCCCTGAGATTCCGGACAAGAAATGGGATCCCCATTTTCTGTATAAGCTTGGTCCAGCCTTCGCTCCTAACAAGGAAGTAAAGACGGGCAAAATCTATCCCAACGGTCGAGTTTGGTGCATGCTCGACACCCTGTTTACCAAGGACACTATCTCCGATGCAAGGAATCTTTCAAAAAAACGTAAGGAGGGGTAATCTATCTTCGTCCGCAATTTCTGTTTCACAGCTTTCGCGGAATTAAACGTTCAATCTAAACGTTAGGTTAAAGTCATTAGCGGTTCTACCTATTGATACCCCACCTCCACTTATTGCGAACTTTTTCAGAACGCCTTCCGAACAGAAAGCGAACCTCCTTATTAAACCTTTTTTTAATAATCCCTGTCGTTATTAAACAAGATACCATTGTTGTTTAAATAATGGATTCCCATCGCCACTGGATTAGTGACTTTGCGCCCTGATTCTTAACCCGTTCTCTGGGTAGATTTCTTCGGTTTCATCTCGAATAGCTTGAGTACCTTCTCCCGGAGATAACGCGGAACGAAAGAATTAACTGAGCGAGCAATGTCATGCTGAACTGGTTTCAGCATCTCACGGAAACTCTAACCATGAGATTTCGAACCAAGTTCGGAATGACAGCCAAAGCAATCGCTATTATCGGACAACACTGACCGTTTGAGTTATCTCGAGGCAAATATGCTATTATTTCTCCCCAAGAGGGAGACGTTGACTAAGAAGAAGGTTACCAAACGGTTAGCTGGAATCCTGGACAGTTACGACAGGATAAAAAGACAGGAGTTTGCCGAACTGAGACGGATGTCGGCGAGAGAGTCGCTGAGGCGAGGGCTGGCCTTAATCGAAGAGGTAGTGAAGTGGAAGAAGTGATCAGGAAGGCTGCCGATGTACTGGGGAGGCACAGGGCTGGCTACGCGGTCATTGGAGGAATTGCCGTCTTCGCCTGGGGACAACCGAGAACGACGTTGGATGTCGATTTCGTAATCGCTCTCTCACCGGCGAACCTGGAGCTCATTGTGGCTGATTTTGCCGACTGCGGCTTCAGTGTCCCCAAAGACGCCGTAAAGAGACTCCGGCAGGGCCTGGCGGTGAAACTCAAAATGGGGCCTTATTCGGCTGACCTGAGGGCGTCCTCCTTCACTATTGACCGCCAGGGGATACAGAGGGCGAAGCCAATTGAAGTGGCAGGCACAAGAATCCGGGTGGCGTCCAAAGAAGACCTCATAGTCTACAAGCTGGCCCATTTTGACTACAAGGACAGGGCCGATATTGAGTCGATAGTTCGCAGACAGCGCCGTATTGACCTGGAATACATCACTGCCTCAGTCAAGAAACTGGCCGAGGAGGCAGGCAGACCCCGGATACTGGATAATCTGGCTGAGTTTATGACCTGGAAGAAATGGAACTGAAGACCAAACATGAAGTGCCCTGGGCGGAGATAGCCCGGGGGTCGCCAAACCTGAAGACCGGGGAGTGGCGCTACCAGCGCCCGGTCACCAGGCAGGGCAAATGCCGGCAATGCGGGCAGTGCAGCCTGTTTTGCCCCACGGGTTGCATGGTCGAGAAGGCGACATCCTTTGCCACCAACCTGGACTACTGCAAGGGCTGCGCCATCTGCGCCACTGTTTGTCCGGTAAACGCCATTGTCATGGTCAAGGAGAGATAG
>CAZFEA010000165.1:0-4613 GCA_964518085.1 uncultured Dehalococcoidia bacterium | reverse complement strand
AAAGCATGTTAACCAGGAACGTTAGACTACTCAGCGGCAACAGCGCCGGGGCGCACGCAGTGCTGCTGTGCCAGCCGGACGTGATCGCGGGCTATCCCATCACGCCGCAGACCGCCCTCCTGGAAAAGGTCACCAGATTCTGCGCCGACGGCCTGCTCAAGGCCAAAACGGTCGAGGTCGAGGGCGAGCAGTCGGCCCTCAGCGTCCTCATCGGCGCCGCCGCCGCCGGGGCCAGGACTTTCACCGCCACCTCTTCCCAGGGACTGGCCTTCATGTACGAGGCCTATTGCCGCGTCCCCATCCTGAGGCTTCCCATCGTCATGGTCATTGCCGGACGCGAAATGGACGCGCCGCCGTCCGCGGGTCTGCAGGACGCCATCTCGGTCCGGGACGCCGGCTGGATCCAGATTTACGTCGAGGACTGCCAGGAGATACTGGATACCATCATCACCGCCTACCGCCTGGCGGAAGACCCGGAAATCATGCTGCCGGTCAACGTAATCTACGACGGCTTCTACCTTTCTCACCTGTCGGAACCGGTGGATATACCATCGCCGGAGCAGGTGCAGCGCTTCCTGCCGCCCTACGATCCCGGGCAATTCCGCCTCGACCCGGAAAACCCGATGCAGTTCCCCGAGCGTTCCTTCGCCATTCCTACCGGAAGGCTGGTCACCGAGTTCCGCTACCGGCATTGCGCCGCCATGGAACGGGCCAAAGCAATGATCGAGACACTGGACAATGACTATTTCGATTTCTTCGGGCGCAGGCACGGCGGGCTGATTGAAGAATACCGCTGCCAAGACGCCGAGGTCGTCCTGGTCACCCTGGGCGCCAGCACCGGGACGGCAAAAGAGGTCATCGACCGGAAGAGAAGCGAAGGGATGAAAGCCGGCCTGATCAAGGTGAGGGTGCTGCGGCCGTTCCCCGAAGAGAGGCTGGCCCGGGCCATCTCCGGCAAGAAAGCGGTGGGCGTCATCGACCGGAACGTATCCTTTGGCTGGAACAGCGGGACCCTGTTTGCCGAGCTGAAGGCCGTCCCGGGGTCGGCAGCTATCCCCATGGTCAGTTTTATCGACGGCCTCGGCGGGTCGGACATCACCGTCCAGCACCTGGAGAAGGCGCTGGCCATCACCGCCGCCGCGGCTTCCGGGCAGAGGGCAGGGGAGACGGTATGGGTGGGACTGGAATAAGAGTGACAATGCACGGGATGTTGCATAGCGGCGCGGTTTCCGCGCCGGGGTTCGGGGAAAATCCCCCTGTATCCCCCTTTTGCCAAAGGGGGAGGATTTGACTACCTACTATGACACCCTGAAAATCGAATACGGCGGGTGCCCGCCGGGCTGCGATGATTGCCAGGTCGCCTGCGCCGGGCGAGACGGTGCCGGAACCGCGGCGATTCATCCCGTTCACCTGGACCGCTTCCATGGCGCGCTGACCTGCATCCAGTGCGGCGAACCTCGCTGCGCCGGGGCATGCCCCACCGGCGCTATATCCCGAAGCCGCGCCGACGGTTATGTTCGCATCAAGCCGGAAAAGTGCGTCGCCTGCGGGCTGTGTACCGTGGCCTGCCCGTATGCCGGGGTATACCTCCCCGAAACCCCCCACCCAGGCGCGGGTACCGCTACCGGTGGCACAGGCGTCCCTGCCTGTGCGCCAACCCCTGGCACGCAGCAGCGTGCCGCCACGGGGGCGGACGAGCCGCCGAGACCCGCCAGAGGCGCGTCTCTCTGGTTCGCCCCTACAGGCTCCGACGCAACCGGCACGTGCAACGTGCTACTACGCTCCCCCGCCCCAGCGGTCAAATGCCATGGCTGCGACGGTGAACCCAGGTGTGTCGCCGCCTGCCGCCACGGTGTTTTGTCACACATAAAGTCACGGGAAGTCTATTCCCGTTTTCGCGCCGACAAACTGATACCCGAGGGTACCGGACAATGCCTGGGCTGTCCGGCGGAACTCGGCCTCCGCATCGCCGTCAGCGTTTTCGGCAAGAACACCATCATCTTCGGGGCCGCCAGTTGCGCCGCCGGCGTCATCGTCCCGTCAAGGATGGCCAGCCACATTTGCCTGATGACCAACATCGCCTCCACCATGGAAGGGGTCAAACTATACTACCGGCAAATAGGCCGGGAGGTGAACGTGGTAGCCTTTGCCGGCGATGGCGCCACCGCCGACGCCGGCTTCCAGAACCTGTCGGGGGCCGCCGAGCGGGGCGAGAACCTGATATACATTTGCTATGACAACGAAGGCTACATGAACACCGGCATCCAGCGCAGCAGCACCACGCCATACCGGGCGTGGACCTTCACCACGCCCGTCGGCGAACAACGCCACGGCAAGGAACAGCCCGGCAAGTACCTGCCGCTGATCATGGCCTTTCACAATGTCCCCTATGTGGCCACGGCCACGCTCTCCCACCTGGAAGACTATAGCCGCAAGCTGGAAAAGGCCATGGCCAATAAAGAGGGGATGTCATACATTCACCTGCTGGCGCCGTGTCCCACCGGCTGGCGCTGCCCGCCGGAGTCCATGGTCCCGGTATGCAGGGCTGCGGTGGAAACCAACTACTTCCCG
Source organism: uncultured Dehalococcoidia bacterium (assembly GCA_964518085.1). Classification (GTDB taxonomy): domain Bacteria; phylum Chloroflexota; class Dehalococcoidia; order JACQUA01; family JACQUA01; genus JACQUA01. The sequence continues at coordinate 2,042 of CAZFEA010000165.1, read as the reverse complement.
CTGTGGGAATTGGACCGGGGCAGCTTCAGTTTCAACCATCCGGTGGACAACCCCAGGCCGGTCGGCGAGTTTACCAGGCTAATGGGGAGGTTTGCCCACTTTACCTCCCGCGATATCGACGAACTGCAGACGCTGGTGAATAACCGGGTCCAGGCGATACGATCGCTGGAGACAATAGGCAATAGGCGTTAATTCGTGGTTAATCGTTAGTTCCGACAGGCTGGAAAGCCTGTCGTACCGGCAACGGAGGTAAATGCTATGGTCGAAAAGGTCATAAAGTCCGCCTGCGGGATGTGCCACGGCGCCTGCGGCATCCTGGGGTACGTCCAGGACGGCAAGGTGGTCAAGGTCGAAGGCGATCCCGATTGCCCGGTCAACAACGGCGCCCTGTGCCCGCAGGGACTGGCCGCGGTCGAATTGATCAACAGCCCGGAACGCCTCAAATACCCGATGAAGCGGGCCGGCGCCCGGGGCGAAGGCAAATGGACCCGGATAACCTGGGATGAGGCCATGGAGACCATAGCAGCCAGGGTGAAGGAGACCCGCGACAAATACGGGCCGCTGGGGGTGGCCGCCGGCTGTGGCACCGCCAGGCCGGTCCAGAAATACGTAAGGCGCTTCCTGCACGTGATGGGGACCCCTAATCGCATCGGCTATCCACACAACTGCATGTCGCCGCGGGTCGGCCTGTGCATGGTGACCTTCGGCCGCTTCATGACCCACGACCCCGAGAATTCCAACTGCATTGTCACCTGGGCAAGGAACGTGACCCATACCCGTGGCTGCCGCAGCGGAAGGAATTTCATCGAGGGCTGGAAGAAGGGGGCGAAGCTTATTTGCGTCGATTCGTTCCTGACTGCCAACGCCGCCAAGAGCGATATCTGGCTCCAGGTGCGACCGGGGGCCGACGGCGCCCTGGCCATGGCCTGGGTGCAGGTGATCATAAAAGAGGATCTGTATAACAAGGAATTCGTGGGCAAATGGACTACCGATTTCGACAAGCTGGCGGAGCACATGGAGAGATATTCCCCGGAATGGGCCGAGCCCATTACCTGGGTGCCGGCATCCAAAATCAGGGCGGCCGCCCGAATGTACGCCACGGGCGGCCCGTCTTCTCTCCTTATCGGCGTAGCCCCTGAATTCGGCATCAACGTAACCAATACCCTCAGGGCGCTGTGGCTGCTGCCGATCCTGACCGGGAATATCGACATTCCCGGCGGCAACGTGTTCTGGGAAGAGGCGATACCGCATCAGCGCCAGGAGGAGCTGGTAGGCACTCCGTTGCTGACCAAAGAAGTCTGGGACAAGACCATCGGGGGCTTTCCGCTACTGGTCAAGGCGCTGCCGGCGCCGGGGCACGCCGCCTGGAACGCGATCGTTTCCGGAGAGCCTTATCCCATAAAGACCATGCTCTTTCATTCAGCCAATCCCCTGGCCAACCACGAAAACCCGCGGGGCCTGGTGCGCCAGGCCCTGCTCAAGCTCGATTTCATCTCGGTCATGGACCATTTCATGACCCCCACCGCCGAGCTGGCGGACATCGTCCTGCCCGCCTCGACCTGCTTCGAAAGGGATGACGTCCACAACGTGCTCGAGACCAAATATACCCTGGCCGCGCCGAAGCTGGTTGAGCCGCTGTGGGAGAGCCGCGATGACCGGGTCTTCTTCATTGACCTGCTCAAGAGGATCGGCCTGGATTACGGCTTCGACACGGTGGACCAGTTGCTGGACTACTATCTCGAGCCCACAGGCATGAAGTTTGGCGAGTTCGCCGCCAAAGGCTTTGCCTCCAGGCCCCAGCGCTGGAAAAAGTACGAGACGGGGGCCCTGCGTCCGGACCGCAAACCCGGCTTCCAGACACCTGACGGAAAGATCGAGCTATACTCCAGGGAACTCAAAGACCTGGACCTGGACCCGTTGCCGGTCTACAAAGAGCCGCCGGACAGCCCATATAGCAATCCGGAGCTTGCCCGCAGCTATCCCCTGGTTTTCAGCACCAGCGAAAGGACCAAGGAGTTTTTCCATTCCCAGTACCGCCAGCT
>CAZFEA010000164.1:4249-7561 GCA_964518085.1 uncultured Dehalococcoidia bacterium | reverse complement strand
TCCATGACGGACTTTCACCGTCAAGCTTACGAACATGCCGTGCACACAACAAAAAAGGTCCTGGCGCCCGCGGGCGCCAGGACCTTTAGTCACATTGAGAGATCGGGTATGACCGTCAGTTTCTCAAGTTGATTAAGCCTCGGCCGGCTGGAGTTTTAAGTCCGCTGAGGCGGACGCCCGCTGTCTCTGGCAATATTCAGTTGTCAATAATCAGCTATTAGCCATTAGCTGTTAGCTATTAGCTGTTAGCTGTCAGTAGTCGGCACAGATGTCATTATACAAGTATCGTTCTGTCAGGGCAACTGGCTATCAGCAATTAGCTGCTGGCGCTTAGCTCGGGGGTGGGTGAAGACTAATCGCCAGTTGCCAGTTGCGAATAGCTAATTGCTAATAGCTAATCGCTAACAGCTAATCGCTAATCGCTTACGGTAGCCCGATTACGGTGATATTACACACGAACTTGCCCGGGTGGCCGCCCTGGTTGTGGGCCAGCCCGATACGCGGGTTCTTGAGTTGCCGCGAAGGCAGCTCGGCCTTACCCTGCAGTTGCTTGTATATTTCGAACGTCTCGCGGCAACCGCTGGCCCCGATAGGATGGCCAAAGGATTTCAGCCCGCCGCTGAGGTTGACCGGGATTTCCCCTTCCTGGTTGAAGTCGCCGGCGTCGATGTGCTCGCGATACTTGCCCCTGGGGCACAGGCCCAGGGACTCGGTGGCAATAAGCTCGGCTATCGAGAAACAGTCGTGAAGTTCCACAATGTCCATCTCGGTCCGGGCATCCTTGACCCCGGCCTGCTGGTAAGCCTGCTCGGCGGCAAACCCGGTCTCGTCCCACCAGGTATAATCGTACGAAGTGAGGATCTTGCCCATGCCCGGGCCAGAGGCAGCGCCGAAGCCCTTGAAAGTCACGTAGTCCTTACGGTATTTCGGGGCATCTTCGGTGCGGCACATCACCGCCGCCGCCGCGCCATCGGTGACGCCGCAGGCATCGAACAGGCCCAGCGGCCAGGCTATGATCGGTGAGTTCATGGCCTGCTCGATGGTTATTTCCCTTCTCAGGTGAGCCCTGGGATTTCGCGCGCCATTATAGTGGCTTTTTACCGAGATCTTGGCCAGGGTCCTCTTACCCTCTTCCCGGCTGAGGCCATACTTGTGAAAGTACCGGGTCGCCGCCAGGGCATAGCGACCGGGAGGGGTAGTGCCGTAGCCATAAGTGGGGTGCCACTTGTCAACGCCGATAGCCGCGCCCAGGCCGCCGAAGCCCTGGTCTTTCAGTTTCTCAACGCCTACAGCCAGCACCAGGTCGAAAGCCTTGGAAGCCAGCCCGTAGCAGGCGTTGCGCAGGGCCTCGTGACCGGTGCCGCAGGCGTTTTCAACGCGGGTTACCGGTATTGACCGCAGCTTTAGCGGGGCCACCAGCGGGCCGGCAGCGGTTGACCCACGCTGGGTCCCAACCCAGGCAGCCTGGATATCTTTCGATTCGACGCCGGCATCAGCGTAGGCCTCGTATACGGCATCGATGACCAGGTCTTCGGCATCCTGGTCCCAGAGCTCGCCGAACCTGGAGCATCCCATCCCTACTATGGCTACCTTATCTTTAATGCTTTCCATTTAACTTTCTCCTCAATAGCTGTTAGCGGTTAGCGGTTAGCAGTTAGCCATTAGCTGTTAGCGGTTAGCAATTAGCCATTAGCTGTTAGCAGTTAGCTGTTAGCTCTTAGCCATTAGCCGTTGGCCATTAGATCGAGGGGGTATGCGGGGACTAATCGCTAATTGCTAATCGCTAATCGCCAATCGCCAATCGCTAATTGCCAATCGCTAATCGCTAATCGCTAATCGCTAATCGTTACTGGCAGCGGACCGGACGGGCTTTCCAGCAATAATTGTGAATGCCTGAGCCATCATGGAGGTTGCGGAAGGTCATTTCCATGCGCATTCCCACCTCCAGTTTGGCCGGGTCTCTATCAGTGACGATGCAGTAGTAGCGTCCGCCGATATCGAAATCCACGATGCCCATAACGTTGGGCAGGTCCTTGACCATAGCCCTTTCGTCCATTGAGAAGGTAAACAGTATGCCCTTTTTGTCGGCCAGTTTGATCTCTTCGTACTGGTCTTTGGCGGTGCACTGGGCGCAAACCCTCTGCAGGGGATACTGCACCGTGCCGCAGACCCTGCACTTCGAACCGTGGAAGCGGACAAGCTGGTTCTCTTCCCGCCACAGAACGGTCAGGGCCGAGGTGTCCGCCGGCCGTCGTTCCGCCTCCCAGGTGGCCAGGTCGCGAAACCTGGCATATTTACCGTAGTTGGGAAGCAACGCTTTTGCCGCCAGATGTTTCTTTATGCCCCGGATATCCTGGACCTTGCTGATGTGGTTGGTGGTTTTCAGGGCGAAGACATCGCAGCCGTCGCCATAGCCGGCCACCAGCAGTCTGTCGTCGGGCTTTGCCTGCTCCAGGGCCGATACCAGGACCATAGGCACCAGGGCGGCGCCGGTCTGGCCTATCTTATCGAACATCGGGTCCTGCACCTGGGTCTTGGGGTCGAATCCCAGCTTCCTGGCGATCTCGGCGTGTCTTCGTCCGTCGGGACCGTAGACGATCGCCTTGCTAATATCCTTGGGCGCAAGCTCCCGTTTCTTCAGCAGGGCCGAGACCGCCCCGGGGATGATCTTCATGTAGCCCTCTTCCACCACAAACCGGTCCTCCCAGGTCCGGGGGAAGCGGTCGGTGGGCAGCCGCCAGAGGTCCAAAAAATCACTGGATGTACTGTGGACAGCTTCCACCCGAACGGCGGACTCGGCATCGGGGCCGACCAGAAACGCGGCCGCGCCGTCGGCGAACAGGGGTTCAAATTCCGAGCTGGGGGCGGGCACCCTCTGCTCGGAGGCGACAACCAGGGCCTTTCTGGCAGACCCGGCGGCCACCGCGTCGAGAGCGGCGCGCAGGGCGCTGGTGCCGCCCCTGAGGGAGTGGTCGAAGTCGGCGGTAATTATGTCGGAACGGAGGTCGAGCGCCGCCGCTACAATGCTGGCCGACTGCTTCTCCAGATACGCCGGGCTGGTAGTGGCGAAGTAGAGCGCATCGATGGAATCCCTGGGACTGTCACCAAGGCAATCGATGGCCGCCTCCACACCCATGGTGATGCTGTCTTCGTCCGCATTCGCCACCGATTTCTCCCCCGGCGCCGCCCCTCCTCCCCAGGTCTTGGCTAGATGTTCCCGGCTTAGCCTGTAAAGAGGAACATAGGCGCCAAAGGAAATGATTCCTGCCATTTACGGCTCCTCCTTTGAGTAGCTGTTAGCGATTAGCGATT
>CAZFEA010000164.1:0-4149 GCA_964518085.1 uncultured Dehalococcoidia bacterium | reverse complement strand
TTAGCGATTAGCGATTGGCAATTAGCAGTGGAACCACAAGATTTCACAAGACCGACACCAGATACAAGTGAATTTTGGGACTGGACGTTTGGAAACCAAGAGAAAAATCTTGTGCTAATCTTGTGTCATCTCGTGGTCTATTTAAGGGGCCATATAGGCCCGGCATGTGAAGGCCGGGGTTGGGGACTAATTGCTAATTGCTAGTTGCTAATTGCTAATCGCCAATCGCTTCTACGCGCCCGCGAGGGAAAGAAGCGACTTGAGGTCCAGTTCAATGCCAGGACCCATGGTCGTAGTTAGGTAGGCGCTCTTGATATACTGGCCCTTGGCCCCGGAGGGCTTGGCTTTCACAATGGCTTCAATTACCGTAGTCAGGTTTTCCAGCAGCTTTTCGGGCTCAAAGCTTGCCTTTCCCAGGGCGAGATGGATGACCGCTGTCTTGTCCAGCTTATATTCCACCCGGCCCTTCCGGGCATCCTTGATCACCCGGGGGAGGTCAGGCGCATTAACTACCGTCCCGGCTTTCGGGTTGGGCATCAAGCCCTTTCTGCCCAGGATCTTGCCCAGGCGGCCGACTTTGCCCATCATGTCCGGGGTAGCAATGGCCACGTCGAAATCCAGGAATCCTTCCTCTATTTTCTTGGTCAGATCGTCGGCGCCGACATGATCGGCTCCGGCTTCAGTAGCGGTCTTGGCTGCTTCGCCCTGGGCGAACACCAGGACCCGTATCTTCTTCCCCAGGCCGTGCGGGAGCAGCGCCGTGCCGCGCACCTGCTGGGCCGAGTTCTTGGGGTCCAACCCCATGTGAAGATGCATCTCTACGGTCTCGTCGAATTTGGCAAAGGCCGCCTTCCTGGCAAGTTCGATAGCCTCCTGGGGGGCGTATGCCCTCTTCTCGAGAAGCGCTACCGAGGTCTGGTACTTCTTACCGTGGTCTGTAGCCATTGAGCTCAGTCTCCTATTTCGATGCCCATGCTGCGGGCGGTGCCTTCAATGCTGTGAACGGCGCCTTCAAGGGTGGCAGCCCTCAGGTCCTTCATTTTCAACTCGGCGATTTCCTTGACCTTGGCCGGCGAAATCTTGCCCAGCTTCTGGCCTCCCGGGGTCCCGCTCCCCTTCTCGATACCCGCCGCCTTCTTTAGCAGGTCCGGGGCCGGCGGCGTCTTGGTGACGAAGGTGAACGAGCGGTCATCGTAGATGGTAATTTCGACAGGTACGATAGAGCCTTCCTGCTTGGCTGTCTTTTCATTATATTCCTTGCAGAAACCCATTATGTTGACCCCGTGCTGGCCCAATGCCGGGCCGATAGGCGGAGCCGGGTTGGCCTTACCTGCCGGGATCTGGAGCTTTACTATCGCCTTAACTTTCTTAGCCAATTTTGAACCTCAATATCCGGGGTTATTGAGTTATTGGGTTGTTGGGTTATTGAGTTCCACACCCCACTCCGGTTCAGCACCCTGCCTCGGCTCAACCCAACAACTCAAAAAACTCAATAACTCAATAACTCCTATAGTTTCTCTACCTGCAAGAAATCCAGTTCCACCGGCGTCTCCCGGCCGAAGAAGGATACCAGCACCTTCACTTTTCCCTTTTCGGTATTCACCTCGTCCACCACGCCGGCAAAGTCAATAAACGGACCATCAACGATGCGTACCGCCTGGCCCTTGGTGAGCCCGACCTTGACACGGGGTACCTCGGCTTCCATCTGCTTGAGGATAGTCTCCACCTCTTTAGGGTCCAGGGGCACGGGTTTGGCGCCAGTGCCTACGAAACCGGTAACGCCGGGAGTGTTCCGGACAACATTCCATGCCACATCGCTCATGTTCATTTCCACCAGTATGTAGCCGGGGAAGATCTTCCTGGTTACCTTGCGGCGCTGACCCTCGCGGATTTCAATCTCTTCCTCTGTGGGTATCACGATACTGAAGAAATCAACCGAGACACCCATCGATTTGATTCGCTGCTCCAGGTTACGTTTAACCTTATCTTCCAGGCCTGAATAGGTATGAATCACATACCAGTTCTTTACCTGGGTTGCCGTTTCATTCATGTTTGCCAAAAGTGAACTCCAGTGTCATTGCCGGTCCCCCTGTGACGAAGCAATCCCGCCATTGGGGTACGACAGGCTTTCCAGCCTGTCGCGCGAGGCATTCGTCCGCCTGAGGCGGATGCCGCTACCGGTGTTGGTTCCTCCCTGACGGGATTGCTTCGTCCGCCTCTGGCGGACTCGCATTGACAGTTGTTTCCATTACCTGTTGAGCAGGACCTTATTAAACAGCTCGAAGAAACCAAAGTCCAGCGCCCCAAGAAATGCGCCGATGACGACGCAAACTACAATAACCATCAGAGTCAAGTTGGTCAGCTCTTTTCGGGTAGGCCAGACAACCTTCTTGAGCTCGGAAATGATGTCGCCGAAAAACTGGAACAGCTTATCCAGTTTTCGCGGAAGCTTCACCGGCGTCTTGACCGCCGCGGCAGTTTTTTTCACTGAACTACCTACTTCGCCTCTTTATGCACCTTGTGGGCGCGACATCTCGGGCAATAGCGTCTCAATTCGAGGCGTTGCGGGTCATTCTTACGGTTCTTGGAAGTGGTATAGTTCCTTTCGCCGCATTCGGTGCAGTCAAGGTAGATTATGCCTCGTGCCTCGGTTTTTTTGGCCATTTTCCTTAGCCTTCTTACTTAACTGTAGGGGGTTGATGAATCAAACCCCTACAGGGTCTACTGACTACTGTCTACTGACTACAGTCTATTAAGTGAGTATCTTGGTAAATACCCCGGCGCCCACGGTCCGGCCGCCTTCGCGGATGGCAAAACGGAGTCCCTCCTCAATAGCCACAGGATAAATCAGCTTGATCTTCATCTTCACATTGTCGCCCGGCATAACCATTTCCTGTCCGGGGGGCAACTCGGCCTGACCGGTTACGTCCAGCGTCCGGATGTAGAACTGGGGCTTGTACCCGTTGAAGAACGGGGTATGCCGTCCGCCTTCTTCCTTGGACAGGACGTATACCTCGGCCTCGGCATAGTTATGAGGCGTTACGCTACCCGGTGCGGCCAGCACCTGGCCCCGTTCAACCTGGTCTCGCTCGACGCCTCTCAAGAGGGTGCCCACAGCATCCCCGGGCTCTCCCGAATCGAGTAGCTTGTGGAACATCTCGACGCCGGTGACCACGCTCTTCTTGGTCTCCTTGAGGCCGACGATTTCAATTTCATCGCCGACCTTGACGATGCCTCTTTCGATTCTACCGGTAACCACCGTGCCGCGGCCCTTGATGGCGAAAACGTCCTCCACCGGCATAAGGAACGGCTTGTCCTTGGGCCTGACAGGCAGCGGAACATAAGAATCGACGGTATCCATCAGTTTCCAGATGGCGCCGCACCACTTGCACTCTCTCTTGCCGCAGCCGCACTCCAAAGCCTTCAATGCGCTGACGCGGATAACCGGCGTCTTGTCGCCGGGGAACTGGTACTTGGTAAGCAACTCTCTCAATTCGAGTTCAACCAGCTCCAGGAGCTCCTCGTCTTCCATGAGGTCGACCTTGTTCAGGGCCACCACGATGGAAGGCACCTGCACCTGACGGGCCAGCAGGACGTGTTCCCTGGTCTGGGGCATCGGGCCATCGGGGGCGCTGACTACCAGGATGGCGCCATCCATCTGGGCGGCGCCGGTGATCATATTCTTGATGTAGTCGGCGTGTCCCGGGCAGTCAACGTGAGCATAGTGCCGCTGGGGGGTTTCATATTCGATGTGAGCTATGCAGATCGTCATACCGCGGGCCTTTTCTTCAGGGGCGGCATCGATCTTGTCAAACGGTGTGTACTCAGCCAGTCCACCCTTGGACAGTACCATGGTGATGGCGGCAGTAAGGGTTGTCTTGCCATGGTCCACGTGACCGATGGTTCCTACGTTAAGATGTGGTTTAGTTCTTTCAAATCTTTTTTTTGCCATGGGCAATTCCTCCTTCAAGCTGAGCCCACAAGCAGATTCGAACTGCTGACCCCGTTCTTACCAAGAACGTGCTCTGCCGGCTGAGCTATGTGGGCCCGTAATTATTTGTATTCCAGTTTCGGCATTTGAATTGGTACCAATGTGGTGGAGAGGGCAGGATTCGAACCTGCGCAGCCATTTCAGGCGGCAGATTTACA
>CAZFEA010000163.1:0-7597 GCA_964518085.1 uncultured Dehalococcoidia bacterium | reverse complement strand
CTTGCCTCACCCCGTAGCCGCGAGGGTGGTGGCTCGCGGCTACGGGCGCCGCCCATCCCGCCCCGGGCGGGCGAGCCGCACCCGCCACCCACACCACCCGTCCCTGGTTCGCCCCTACGCGGGTCGCCTATGCGCCTTGACACCGGGCAAAAACGCATTCTATAATTGGCGCCGGTACTCAGGGACGGCGGCAGCCGCAGGGAACGTTCGTCCCCGGGGCACGTTACATTGGAGCGTTGCATGTACGGTTGGCATGGAAGACTGTTAACAGTTGACCTCACCCGGGGAGAAATCGGGGTGGAAGCCCTCGCTCCCGAGTTTCTCCGCAAATGGATCGGCGGAGAGGGCTTCGGCGCCAAACTTCTCTGGGACCACGTCGGGCCGGAGGTGAATGATGGTTTGGACCCGGCAAACTGGCTCATATTTACCTCCGGACCGCTGACCGGCACTATGGCTTCCAGCAGCGGGCGGCTGGAAATTGTCACCAAATCCCCCTTGACCGGTATCTTCGGCGACACCAATTCGGGCGGTCACTTTGCCCCTGAGTTCAAGCGGGCGGGATATGACGCCATCGCCATAACGGGACGGGCGCCAAAGCCGGTGTACCTCTGTATAAGGGATGAGGCCGTTGAGCTAAAGGATGCTTCACACCTATGGGGAAAGACTGTTTCCGAAACCGACCAGGCAATCAAGAATGAGCTTGGAGACCGGGAAATCCAGGTGTCGTGCATCGGCCCGGCGGGGGAAAACCTGGTCCGTTTCGCCATCCTGGTAAACAACCTGGATAGGGCTCCGGCGTGGTCCGGGGTGGGCGCCGTGGCCGGCTCCAAGAACCTGAAGGCCGTGGCCGTGAGAGGCACCGGCAGCATAAACATTGCCCGTCCCGCGGACTTCGAGGCAGCCTGCCTGGATAGCCGCAAAAAAGTGCGGCAGATCCCTTTCTTCCCCACCATGAGGAAACTGGGAACCATGCACCTGATGCGAGGTATTTACAACTGGGGCGCCGGGCAACAGCACAACTTCAACATTACCCAGTGCTCCGAGTCCCACCTGGAGAATATCTGCGGCGAACGCTGGGCGGAGAACTTCGTAATCAAGGAACTGGGCTGCCATGGCTGCGAACTGCAGTGCACCCATTTCTGCCGTATCACCGAGGGGCCCTACGCCGGGCTGCGTTCCGAAGGCTTCGAATACGGGGCGACCACCGGCTATGTCTATTCTTACGGGTCATCGAATATGGCCTTCGCCATGGCCGCCACCAAGTTCTGCAACGATTATGGCATGGACTCCGCCGAGCCCGTTTACGCCATCGCCTGGGCCACCGATTGTTTCAAGAGAGGCATCATTGATACTAAGGACACCGACGGCCTGGTGCTGGACTGGGCCGATGAACGGGTGGCCCTGGAGTTGCTAAGAAAGATAACCTACCGTCAGGGTTTCGGTGACATCCTGGCCGAAGGCCTGGCCAGGGCCGCCAGGAAGATCGGCCGGGGGTCCGAGTACCGGGCCCAGACCATCAAGGACAGTTTCAGCCAGGAGACGCCTACCCGGGTCAACTACGGGCTGGCCCTGGCCAGCGCCACGGCGACCCGAGGGGCAGACCATCTCAAGGGCTATCCCACCTTTGCCGGTCCGCCCGAGATGGCGACCAAACTTTTCGGACATCCCCGGGCCGGGGACGGTCACAGCCATGAAGGGAAAGCCGCGGTAACCACCGCCTTCCGCCTGGCGTGGGTAATACCCGATATGCTGGGCACCTGCAAATTCCATACCCGTGTTGCCCACGGAGGCGTGTTTGAGAACGACTACGCCCGCATGCTATCGGCGGCCTCCGGCATGGAGTTCACCGGCCAGGATTTGCTCCACGCCGCCACCAGGGTTTACACCCTGGAACACTGCTACAACGTGAGACTGGGCCTGGGGCGCAAAGATGACACCCTGCCGGCCATGTTTTTTGACGAGCCGTTGAACTCGGGTCCTCTGAAGGGCTTTTGCCTGGAGAGGGAGAAGTTCGAAAAGATGCTGGATGACTATTACCAGTACTGGGGCTGGGACAAAAAGACCGGCATCCCGACAAAGGAAACCCTGGCCGGGCTGGAACTAGGCGACGTAGCCGCCGCACTGGAGGACAAGTTATTGGGTTCTTGAGCTATTGAGTTATTGGGACATTGAGTTGCTCAAAGGGGGACTAACACCGGTACCACAGGCGGCCCTGCCTGTGAAACAGAAGTACCAATACCGGTAGCACAGGCGGCCCTGCCTGTGAAACAGAAGTACCAATACAGCACAGGCGGCCCCGCCTGTGAAACACCGGTTTCCGTATGAAAAGGAGGATTCATGTTGATTCGATTCTGGTCGGCAGTGGTGGTTATCTCCTTGATGGGGCTGGTGGCCGCATGTTCCCCGTCGGCGCCCGCCGAAGTTGCGCCTGAAATGAAAGCGCCGGCTCAACCTGCGAAGGTGGGTTGGGAGCAAGAGTGGCAGAAAATCGTTGAGGATGCTAAGAAAGAAAAAGAAGTCCTCATATACACCACCAGCCCCTCGGGGACCCGCCTGGCATTGAGCGAGGGATTCAAGACCAGGTTCGGCATTGAGCTTCAGTGGGTATCGGCTACACCTGCCGAAATCGTACGGAAAATCCTGGCCGAGCGCACCGCGGGTTTATATTTGGCCGACGGCGTGATCACCGGCGCATCCACAATGCTTTTCAACCTCAAGCCGGAGGGCGTGTTGCAGCCCATCGAGCCTATGTTGAAGTTGCCTGAGGTGCGGGACGGGAAAGCGTGGCGCGGCGAAAAGGTCCCTTTTCTCGGTAAAGATACCATCGCCGTGCAGATGATCGCCCAGTACCAGCGGTTTCTGGCCCGCAACACGGACATCGTCAGGCCGGGCGAGATAACTTCCATGCGCGACCTTCTCAAACCGCAGTGGAAAGGCAAGTTCGTCATGTATGACCCCGGGGTGGCCGGCGACGGCAATTTGTGGTTTGCCTGGCTGGCAACCAAAGTTTGGGGTCCGGAGCAGACCCGGGAGTTTATGCAGCAACTGGCCCGCCAGGAAATCGCCATTGTGCGGGACAAACGGCTGACCAGCGACTGGTTGGCCCGGGGCAAATATCCCTTGGCCCAACCCAACCTCGAAGTGATGGCCGAGTTCATTAACGCCGGAGCGCCCATAGAATTGATCAAGACCAGCGAAGGCGGAGTGATCGGCGGGGCGGGGGGATACCTGAGCGTGACGCAGAAACCGGCCCATCCCAACGGCGCCGTGGTATTCTTGAACTGGATGCTGAGCAAGGAGGGACAGGCCACGTTTGTCAAAGGGTCGGCTAATCCCAGTATCAGGACCGACGCGCCGAGGGAAGGCATCCCAGCTTTGTTCTTTCCCGATCCGGGAGAGAAATACGACCTTGAGGACGAAGAGATCAACATAATGAAGCCAAAGATCTGGGACATGTCTAAGGAGATTCTCAGCAGCCTGGTAATGAAATAGGAGAAACGATTGCACCAAGAATTTCAGGCGCTAAGACAGAAACCCCTGTTCCCCGCCCGGAGGACCGGAACTTTGCCCGGTGGCTACATGGGCAAAATCCTCCGGGTAGACCTCTCCAGCGGCAAAATCGCCGAGGAAAACCTGCCCCAATCTGAAATCCTCCGTAACTACCCCGGCGGTCAGGCGCTGTCGCAGTTAATCCTGGCCCATGAGCTTCCGGAGAACGCCGGGCCTCTGGACCCGGAGAACCGGCTGGTGTTCATGACCGGCCCGCTGACGGGCACCGGCAAAACGCCGGCCGGCACCGCCTACACCGTGACCACGTTGAGCAACATCACCCGCTTCGGGGCTGCGGGTGATGGCGCCGTGACCAGCAGTTCGGCCATGGGGCACTGGGGGCCCAGGCTAAAATTCGCCGGCTATGACGGCATCATTATCAGCGGCGCTTCGCCGCAGCCGGTATACCTGTGGATCAACAACGGCCGGGCAGAGATCCGGAGCGCCGCCGGAATCTGGGGCGAAGACAGTCACCGGTCGGTCGAACTGGTAAAAAAGGAGGTGGGACAGCCCGAGGCCAGCGTGGCGGCCATCGGCCCCGGCGGCGAAAACCTGGTTACCTACGCCGTCATAGTCAGCGATCATAATCATACCGCAGCCCACGGGGCCGCCGTGGTCATGGGCGCCAAGAAGCTCAAGGCCATCGCCGTCTATGGCAACAAGCGGGTGCCCGTCAGAAATAATGCCAAACTGGAAGAAGCCGGAAACCGATGGCGGAGCAAGATACCGGTTTATGAATACCCTCAGTCCAGGCATTGGACGGGGCTTGGAGCCATCTTAAAAACACTGGTCAACAAGAATTTCCAGAGTACTCTTTTGCCTGCGGCCAAGGATGACTTTGAAAAACAGGACTTTATCCCCCGCCCCTGCTTCGAGTGCAATCGCCAGTGTCCCTATGACGTCAAACTCAACACCGGAGCACACGCCGGGACCTTGATATCGTTGAATGCCGGCAGCGAGCATTTCGAAGGGGCGGCTTTCACCTTTGGAATCGGCGGCCCCGACGTGCTTTACCTGGCCGATGTGATCAACCGCTGGGGCCTTGAGGCATCGCATTTCGGCTGCGCCGCCGGGATGGCTTTTGAAGCCTATCAGAAAGGCCTTATCACCGCCAGGGAAACGGACGGCCTGGAACTCAAGTGGGGAGACGCTGCCGCGGTGGAAAAGCTCATTATAAAGACGGCAAAGAGGGAGGGATGGTTGGGCAATTCCCTGGCCGATGGGGTAAAAGCCGCGGCCGACCGAATAGGTAAGGGCGCCGGTAGCTTTGCGGCCAACGTAAAGGGAGGCGCGCCGGCCATGCACGACTGGCGACCCTACACCGGAATCATGCTCGGTCAGATAGTGAGCAGCGGCGGCGTCAAGCCCCAGCTCACCGCCTGGGAGTTCCGTGATGCCGCCCCGGAACTCGGTTATCCCGAGGTAACCGACAGGTCATCGCCCGCCGGCAAGGGAAAAGAGGTCCTCCTCAACGGCGCCAACAAGCTATTTTGCGGCGCCTGCGGCGTGTGCTGGTTCGGAGAGCCTATGGGCCACCGGGTGTTGACCGATGTGCTGGATGCCCTGGGGGCGGTCACCGGATGGGAGGGGTTCGGCATAGAAGAGTCGGTCACCGTGGGCGAGCGGGCCTGGCAATTGGAACACCTTCTCCATATGCAGCGAGGCTGGACGCCTGAAGACGACCTGTCCAATATCGGACCCCGGTTCCTCGAACCCCTTCCCGATGGCCCATTCCAGGGGTTTACCATTGCCAGGTTCCTGCCCGAGCTGGTCCACGATTTCTACCGCGCCTGCGGCTGGGACACGGCCACCGGCAAACCGGAAGCAGCTACACTGAAGCGGCTGGGAATGGAAGATTTCGGCTCGTAAGGTCGCAAATATGCATGCCTGGAACGGCTGGATACTCCGGGTTGACCTGACCAGTGGAGTCATCGAAAAAAAATCATTCGCCAGCGACTTTGCCCTCAAGTGGCTCGGCGGTGAAGGCTTTGGCGCCAGGATACTGTGGGATGAGGTCGGCCCCGAGGTAGAAGACGGCCTGGACCCGCGGAATCTGCTTATTTATGCCACCGGGCCCCTCACCGGCACTATTGCTCCCAGCAGCGGACGGCTGGAAATCGTCACCAAATCCCCGCTTACCGGCATCTTCGGCGATTCCAACGCCGGCGGCCACTTTGCCCCGGAGCTAAAGGCCGCGGGCTACGATGCCCTGGTCATAACGGGAAAAGCGGCCAGGCCGGTTTATCTGCTTGTCAATGATGGGGAAGTCCAGATCAGGGATGCCTCTCATCTCTGGGGCCGCACGGTGCCGGATACCGACCGTCTACTGAAAGAGGAGACCGGCGACACGGACATCCAGATATCCTGCATCGGCCCCGGCGGCGAAAACCTGGTCCGGTTTGCCATCGCCATGAATAACATCGACCGCGCGCCGGGTTGGACCGGATGCGGCGCAGTGGCCGGGTCCAAGAAGCTCAAGGCGATAGCGGTAAGAGGGACCGGAGGGGTTTCGGTCGCCAGGCCGAGCGAGTTTGAACAGGCTTGCCGGCAGGCCCGGGAAAAACTCAAGTCCTTCAGGCTCTTGCCGCCGCTGCGCAAATTCGGCACTAACTACCTCTATAGCGCTTTCTATGTCAACGGTTTTTGCCATCTCAACAACTATAATGTCGCTCAATGTTCGGAAGACCATTACCGGCAAATCTGTCCCGAAGAATGGGCCAGGTATTTGCAATCACTGCGTGGCTGTCACGGCTGCCCGCTTCACTGCCAGCATTTCGCCGCAGTGAAGGAAGGGGCATATCGCGGCGTAGCCGGAGGCGCCTACGAGTTCGGCTCTTTTCAACCTTACCTGAACTCCTATGGGTCAAGCAGCATTCCGTTTGCCATGGCCGCCACCCAGTTCTGCAACGATTACGGCATCGATGGTTCGGAGCCGGGAATGCTTCTGGCCTGGGCAACCGACTGCTTCAAAAAGGGAATCATCACACGGAAGGACACCGACGGACTGGTACTGGACTGGGGCGACCAGGCTACGGCGCTGAAGCTGCTGCGCAGGATAGTTTACCGGGAAGGGTTCGGCAATATCCTGGCCGAGGGGCTGTGGCGCGCCGCCCGGAAGCTTGGACCGGACGCACAGGAACTGGCCCAAACCATCAAGGGAAGGCCTTCGGTCGAGGGCGTAGTACGAGCAAGCTACGGATGCGCCCTGGCCTCGGCCACCTCCACCCGGGGTGGCGACCACCTCAAAGGCTTTCCTCACCTGGAGTTTCTCAACCCGGCCCCTGAGACCTCGATGAAGTTCTTCGGCCACCCCCAGGCAGGCAACCGGTCCAGCCCTGAAGGCAAAGCCGGGATGACGGTGTACGGCAAGAACATCTACACCCTGATCGACATGCTGGGCCTGTGCAAGTACCACAGCAGCCCCCCGCTGGTGCCCATCAACGAAGCCGATTATGCCGCCATGCTTTCGGCGGCTACCGGGTTTGACCTTTCCCCCGGGGACCTGCTGGTTGCCGCGGAACGCGTTTATAACCTGGAACAGGCCTACAACATCAGATTGGGGCTTTCCAGGAAAGACGATAGTTTGCCCTCGGTATTCTTCAACACCCCTCTGTCTAACGGGCCCCTAAAAGGCTTCGTGCTGCAAAGACCCGCCTTTGAGAAGATGCTGGACGAATATTACGCTCACCGCGGCTGGGACGTTAACACGGGCGTGCCGGCGAGGGCTACCCTGGAGGCCCTGGGCATGCCCGACGTGGCCGATGCGCTAGAGAAGTTTAAGCCGAAGCCAACTGGCGCTTGACGGGATTTTCCCCACTTGTTTATAGTATGAATACGATGCGCTTAGCCGGCTGTGGCGCAGGACGATTGGCAGTGATCCAACGCAGACGTATAACTGGGACGACAACGGCAACTTCACCGGCAGGCAGGGGAGCCTTCCCATCCAGTACGATGGCGCCGACAAGACCACTTCTATCTATGGCCTTGCTACAGGTTACACCGGCCGGGACCAGACACACAGGACCTCTTTTGCCGGGACTTACAGCTA
>CAZFEA010000162.1:0-7615 GCA_964518085.1 uncultured Dehalococcoidia bacterium | reverse complement strand
CATTATGCACTTTGTACAGATATCTTTCAGCTTCGCAACAGGCGGGGAACTTTGG
The DNA here is from genome assembly GCA_964518085.1 of uncultured Dehalococcoidia bacterium. Lineage (GTDB taxonomy): Bacteria > Chloroflexota > Dehalococcoidia > JACQUA01 > JACQUA01 > JACQUA01. The sequence goes on along the minus strand of CAZFEA010000162.1, from coordinate 7,560 downwards.
TTTAGAACTGAAGGGTAAGCACCTGGAGCCAGACGTTGGGTGCTGGAACTGTATCGGTGTGTCATCTGTATGTCCTACACCGGCCGGGACCCTGGACCAGCCCTACCGGTTCCATGGCGGCTACTATGATGCCGAAATACTCAAGTATAAAATGGGCGCCCGCTACTACGATCCCCAGGTCGGACGCTTCACCCAGCCGGAACCGGCCTGGAGCAACCCCATGTTCAACACCCTGGGTGGCCGCAACCTGCTGGTAGGACGCAGCTTCGGCACCGGGGCAGGGGTGGGGCAGGGGAACATGCCCATGCCGGGAGGCTACTACCGGCCGGGAAGCGAGTATAACTGGTATTCCTATTCGGCGAGCGATCCGGTAAATCGCGGCGACGTGAGCGGATATTGGTCACCGATGCACTGGCTTACTGGCCCGCAAGGCAGAGTTGTCAGCGGGTGGGTGCTAATTGTTGGAGGAGCGGCTTTGCTTGGCGGTACGGCCTATTTTGCAGCCCACGGTGGCGTGTGGGGTGTGGCACTTGCTATCCCGGTTATGTACGCCGAAGCAGGCCTGATCACTGAGGGCATCAACCGGGTATCGGGAACGAACATCGACCTTCTGCCGTTCTTCGGGCCCTGAAAATGGAGGAGTATCATGCAAGTATGGACAGTGGCCATTCCGATTGTCGTGGCCATATATCTGATTGGCCTACTGGGATTTCTGCGCAAACTGGCGATGGCGAGAAAAGACATGAAACGAGTGCCGAGGGGCTTGATCTTCCTGGCCGTAGTCGGTGGCGTGGTTTCGATGCTTCTACTAGCGCTCTGGTTACTGCGAAGGTAACTGACCCAAGTCATAAGAGAGAGGATTGGCCGAATACGTCAGGATGGTATTCTCAAGTTTGGGAATATCATTCGACTGGCCGGGTGAATAGAGATCACGTCGGCGGCAGTTCTTGACCCATTTTGGCGCTTGGCTTGAGAGTGGGTCGCGCAGTCTGAAGAGAGTGGGGGCGCCAGTGACTACGACAGCAGAGACTTCTATAAGATGGGCGCCCGCTACTATGACTTTGTAACCGGCCGCTTCACCCAGCCGGAGCCGGCATGGAGCAACCCCATGTTCAACACCATGGGCGGCCGGAACCTGCTGGTAGGACGCAGCTACGGAATCGGGGCCGGGCTCGGTCAGGGAACGGCGCCCATGCCGGGAGGCTACTACCGGCCGGGTAGCGTAACTGGTATGCGTACTCGGCGAGTGATCCCGTAAATCGCAGTGACGGAACCAGGTATGATGATAATTGGGATCCAATTGCCGGAGCCATCGCTTCCGGAATTCTTATCGTCGCTCTCCGGAGTTGAAGGCATTTTCCGAAAGCGAAAAAACGCTTCTCACCCGGGGGAAAGCCCTGGAAGTGGCCGGCGAGATCGTCGGTGGGTTGAGGAGGTAGGAAGCAGGAAAGTAGGGCGGGTTAAGCGCAGGGTGTGGGGTGGCGGTGAGTGGCTGCGCGAACCCACCAGGCGTCACCAATCCGGAAGTAACAGGCAACATGGGCAGCAAAAAGGGGCGGGCCTAAATAGGCCCGCCCCTTTGCTGATCCATGCTCGTTATTGGTGGGTTCGCGCGCCGTCGCCGCCCCTCGCAGTCTTTGCGCGCTTAACCCACCCTACGCTCAAATCCCCCTTGATCCCCCTTTGAAAAAGGGGGACAGTGGAGAGGTTGGTCCTACTTTGCCCCGGTCCGGGTGCGCGGGCCTTCTTTCAGGGTGTCCCAGGAGTAGGCGTCGCCGGGGATGTAGGTGGCGGACCTGGCATACCTGGCCGGGTTGTACTCTTCGAGCTTGAGCGCCTTGCGCTTGGCATCGATGTGGGCCAGGCTCTTTTCCAGCATCTTGCGCCAGTCAGGCTCGAACTCCAGTTTGCCGCCGACCTTCTGTTCCCAGCCCTTGCCGATCATTTCCACGATGGGCTGGCAGCCTTCCACCGGCGAACCCACGCCGAAGATGGTGTAAACACCCGAGGCGACGAAGTAGGCGCCGATGCTCAGTGCCTTTTCGGACATCCACTCGGGGGCAAGACCAACCACCGGCAGGTCGCTGATGTCTTCACCCAGGCCGCCTTCAGTGGCGCACTGGGTCAGGATGGTCAGTATCCGGGAGTTGTCGACGCACGAGCCGACATGCAACACCGGCGGGATGCCGATGGTCTCGCAGACCTCGGACAGGCCCGGTCCGGCATAGCGCATGACCTCGGGGGTCAGTAGCCCGTGCTTGGCGCAGGCCACAGCGTTGCAGCCGGTGGTCACCACGATAACATCGTTTTTCAGGAACTCCTTGACCAGGTTGATATGGGCTTCATCGTGCACCGAATGGGCATTGTTGCAGCCGACAACGCCGGCGGCGCCCCTGATCCTTCCCTGCATTACGGCATCGTTGAAGGGCCGGAACGACTCGCGGTAGACGCCGCCCTGCATATAGGCGATGTATTCGTGGGAGAAGCCTACGATCAGCCGGTCGACATAATCGGGAATGGTAACTTCCTTCCGGTTGGGGAAGGCATCGATGGCGGTCCTCAGTATCAACCGGGCCACTTCCGGGGCCTTTTCATCGGTAAACTCGATGTGGGTGGCGCCGGTGATCTTGGCCTTGGGCGAAGTGGTGATGACCTTGGTGTGTCTCTTGCTGGCCGCTGCTACGATGCCCTGCATGATGCACTGGTAGTCAACCACCATGGCCTCGACAGCCCCGGAGGCGATGGCCAGCTCCTGCTGCATGAAGTTGCCGACGATGGGAACGCCGCGCCGCGCCAGGCTCTCATTGCCGCTGCAGCACATGCCGAGCAGGTTGACTCCTTTGGCGCCTTTGGATTTGGCGTATTCGACTACCTCGGGGTTGGTGGACTCGATGACCAGCATTTCGGCCAGCGTAGGCTCGTGGCCATGGACGACGACGTTTACCTCGTCTTCTTTCAGCGACCCGAAGTTGGAGGTGGCCATCACCGGCACCGGCGTGCCGAAAAGAATGTCGCTGATATCGGTGGCCATCATGGAGCCGGCCCAACCGTCGGTCAGCGAGGCGCACAGGGCATGGTTCAGGATGTTCTCGGCATCCTGGTCGGTGCCCATATGAGTGCGGTGCAAGGTCTCGACGATTTCGCGGTCTATGCCCCGGGGGGCGATGCCCAGTTTTCTCCAGATAGCCTGTCTCTTGGGCGGGGCCCGCTTGACATAATGAATTTCACCGGTCTGCTTGCCCCATTCGCCCAGGGCCGCTTTGGCCACAGCAAGAGCGACCTCTTTGGTGGGCTTGTCCTTCGTTTCTATGCCGAAGTAGCCGGCTACCTTTCTCAGCTTCTTTTCGTCCTTGATCTGGAAGCCGGGGGCGTGACCTTCGGCAACCGCCAGGAGGGTAAGGGCCATGTTCCGGCCGTGATCGCTATGGGAAGCGGCCCCGGCGGCGATCATCCGCGCCAGGTTCCTGGCCTGGATGGTTTCCCGGGTGGCCCCGCACACACCGACTTCCACTTTTCCCACGAACCGGCAGGGTCCCATGAAGCACTGGCGGCAGCAATTGCCTTCCTGTCCGATGGGACAGGGTTTTACTGATTTGCCTCTATCGAAAGGAGTGGAAATGCCATCCTTGCGGGCCACCCCAAGCATCTCTATCACCGCTGGGTCAATAGTTTCTCTTTTTTCCATTGAGTGCTTTTTCTCCTGGCTTTATCTACCTCTGGTCGTGATAATGTTCGGTAAAGGTGTATCGGGCCAAAGCTAATTATACCCTACGGCCCGTATGGGTGTCAAAGAAAAGTCATGGCGAGGAATCCCTTCGCGAGCGAAGGGAGATGAAGCGATACCGCGGCGGCGGTACGACAGGCTTTCCAGCCTGTCGGTGGGCGCCACGGATGGCTACAGCCCCGCCCTGGCACGCGCAGCGTGCTGCTACGGTTGACTGCGCCCTGACGAGGTTGCTTCGCTGCGCTCGCAATGACAGACGCTATTGACTTTCGAAAGTTCCGGATTATAATAATTGCTTAATGAAATAATTTCATGATGGAAGAACAACCGTGCCGCGACCAGGGTTAGCCAGCCAGGCCAAACAAATAGCCGGGATCATGGCCCAGTTCGTCCGGGTGAAGACCTTTCTTCCCACCTCTCTGCCCGGGGACCTCAGCCAGTTCAAGGAGGAATTCGTTGACCCCCAGCTCCAATGCTGCCCGGGCAACGCCATTGCCTATACCGTGTTTTACAGGTTGGGGTTGGTGTTGTCCGGAGCGGGCAAGCCTTTGACCATGAGCGAGATAGCCGAGGGGCTGACCGTACCCCTCAGCACCGCCACCCGGTTGGTTGACGGAATGGTCAGGAGCGGCTACGTCCACAGATTGTCCGACAGCCAGGACCGAAGGGTAGTCAGGATCGCCTTGACCGGGACCGGTGAAATCCTGTACCAGGGCCTTTGCGACTTTGTTACCCAGCGCATCGTCCAGGTGCTGAAGCATCTGAACGCGGAAGAACGGCGCAATCTGGTAAAACTGCTGGGCAAAGTGGTCATGGCCATGGAAAAAGTAGGTCCGGTCACGGGACCCTAAGGCTACGACAGTCATCCATGCTGGGCGCCGAGCACCATGATGCAATGAAAACAATGTCCCACAGGCAGGGACGCCTGTGCCACCCGAGGTCTGCGCCACCGATTATTTGCGGAGAAAAATATGAAAATGCTCAGAACGTTTCTCAGTAGCCGGAAGCTGCAACTGGCAGCAGCGTGTACCCTGGTTGGGGTTGTCGTCCTGGCCGGCCTGCAAACGCTGCAGGCCCGTCCCGCGGTCGGGGGACCGGCGCCGGCGGCGGATAGCTACTACCAGGCTGGCGCCGGTCCGGCAACCAGCAGGCAGGAATCCGCAGCGCCGGTGACCGGCGCGTCGTTCACCGGAGACGTCCGGGCCAAGGAAAAGGTCATTCTGGCCGCCAAGATCGCGTCCCGCGTCAAGCAAATGCGCGCCGAAGTAGGGGATGTAGTTAAAAAGGGCGATCTGGTAATCGAACTCGACCACGACCTGCTCGACATTCAGGTGACGCAGGGCGAGGCCGCCCTCACCCTCGCCGAGGCGCAACTGGCCAAGCTGGTTTCCGGCTCCCGAAAGGAACAGATTGCCATCGCCGAGGCCGGCCTGGCCTCCGCCCAGGCTGAGCTCGACCTGATGCTGGAGGGGGGTCGCAAGGAAGCCATTGCCGCGGCAAAGAGCGCCCTCAAGGCCGCGCAGGCCCAGTTGGACCTGGCCCTCGCCGGGGCAAGCGCCGAGGCGCTGGAAATAGCCCAGCTCCAGGCGAAAATAGCCGAGGCAGCGGACGTGCTCAGGGCAAGGAGCCAGGAAGTGAGCATGAATTCCACGGCTACCCAGTCCCGGATGTCACCGTATGATTTCGAAATGGCAATGTTCCAGGAAAAGCTCGGCGCGCTGCAAGTGCAGCTTGCCCAGGCGCAGTTGAAAGCAGTCAGAGCCGCGCCCCGGCCGCAGGAGATCGGGCAACTCGAGGCGGCGGTAGAGGGCGCTAAGGCACAGTTGAATCTGGTATCTTCCCCCAAAAGGGCATTGGAGATCGAAAAGCAGCGGGCGGCCGTGGAAATAGCCAGGCAGCAACTGGAACTGGCGAAAAATCCCAATACCGACAACGATCTGGCCGCAGCCGCGGCCCAGGTGCTCCGGGCCAGGGCATTGCTCAACCAGATGCGCAGCAACCGCGATGATGCCCTGCTGGCAGCCCCGTTCGACGGCATCATCTCGGCGCGCAACTCAGGTCCGGGCGGCCTAGTCATGCCCGGCGACGCCATTGTAACCATGATCTCGACCCGGGTGGACGTGGTTTTTAACCTGGGTGAGGCCGACTATCAGCAGGTGACCGCCGGTAAAGCGGTAACGGTCACCACGGCGGCATACCCGGGCCAGGTCTTCTCCGGTACGGTAAGGGCGATAGCGCCCCAGGCCGACCCGGCCACCCGTCGCTTCAACGTATATGTGAACGTAGCCGATGGGGATATGAAACTGAAGCCGGGGATGTTTATCAATGTGGCTTTCTAACCTTTCCATAAGACGCCCGGTGTTCATCACCATGATCTTCGCCGCCCTGGTGACGGTGGGGCTGATGGCCTACGGGCGTATGGGCGTCGACCTGTTTCCCGATGTGTCCTTCCCCTTTGTCGGGGTACAGACGGCTTATCCTGGCGCCGGCCCGGCAGAGGTGGAGAGCCAGGTTTCCAAGCCCATCGAGGAAGCGGTAAGCTCGCTCAGCGGCGTGAAGAACGTCCGGTCCACATCCAGTGAGGGGCTATCGATGGTAACCATCGAGTTCCAACTGGAACACCCGGTATCGATAGCCGTCTCCGACGTGCAGGAGCGCATGGGCGCGATTCGCGCCAGTTTGCCCGCGGACATCAAGGAACCGGTGGTGCTGCGTTTTGACCCCAGTTCTTTGCCGGTGATGACCCTGGCCATTTCGGACAGGTTCGGTAACCTGTCCCCGGACAAGCTGCGCACCCTGGTGAACGACAGGATCAAGCCGAGGATCGAGCGGCTGGGCGGGGTTGCCGGCGTGGATATTTCCGGCGGGCTGGAGCGAGAGATACAGGTGCAGCTTTCGGCGGAACGACTGAAGGCCCAGCAACTTTCGCCGCACCAGGTCGTTTCCGCCATCAGGTCCCAGAACCTTGATATCCCCGGCGGCCGCATCAATGAAGGCCCCACCGAAATATCCCTGCGCACCCCCGGGAACTTCCAGAAAGTTGAAGATATCGGCCAGGTGGTCATTTCCCACCCAACCGGCGTCCCGGTGCGGGTGAAGGACGTGGCGGTGGTCAAGGACGGCTTCAAAGAGGTCCGCTCGCTGACCCGCCTCAACGGCAAGGACTCGGTGGGCATATCGCTTCGCAAACAGTCCGGCGCCAACACCGTGGCAGTCGCCGACCAGGTCCGGGCCGAGGTAGCGCGGCTGTCAAAAGAATACCCGCAGTTGAACATCATGGTTGCCCATGATTCCTCGCAGTTCATCAAGGACTCTATCAGGGATACCCGAACCGATTTGATCATCGGCGCCATCCTGGCGGCGGTGGTGGTCTTCATTTTTTTCCGTTCCGTAACCAATACCCTGGTGACCGTGGCGGGCTTGCCCGTCATCCTGATTGCCACCTTTTATTTCATGTCGCTGCTGGGCTTCACCATAAACATGATGACCCTGCTGGCGCTGACCCTGTGTATCGGCTTGCTGATAGACGACGCCATCGTAGTGCGGGAGAACATCTTCCGGCACATGGAAGAAGGCGCCGACCCCAAAACGGCTTCCAGCAAGGGGACCGGCGACGTTGCCCTGGCGGTCGTTTCCATGACCGCCTGCGTGGTGTCGGTGTTCATGCCCATTGCCTTCACCAGCGGCCTGGTGGGCAAGTTCTTCAAAGAGTTCGGCATGGTAGTGACGGCTTCGGTGATCATTTCTTTGTTCGAAGCCTTTACCATGGCCCCGATGATGACCACCTACCTGCTGGGAAAGGGCAAGAAGCGCCGCGCCGCCGAGTCCACCGCCGG
>CAZFEA010000161.1:0-7657 GCA_964518085.1 uncultured Dehalococcoidia bacterium | reverse complement strand
CTTTGCTTATACTCCCAATGCCCCGATCCTTCTTGAGATACCGGTAAAGTGTCGTCTCGAACCCCCTCCTTTTTATGGCGCTGCTTTCGCTGGGGGTCAACTGGCTGAGCCACGAAGGGAAAACGGGGTTCCTGCGATAGGTAATGGCGGTTGCTTCGAAATAAGGGGCGTAGGTCCGGGGGTCCATGTAGCCGTGCGACTCGCCGAAGGGACCCTCAGCCTCGACGTGCTCGGTGTTGATCACGCCCTCGATCACGATTTCCGCCTCCGCCGGCACTTCGATGTCCACCGTCTGGCACTTGACCAGCCGGATTGGTTCGCCGGCCAACCCTCCGGCAATGGACAGTTCGTCGGTGCCATAGGGGACCTTGACCGCCGCGGCATAGGCTACCGCCGGCGGCGCCCCCAGCACCACCGCCGCTGGCAAGGGAATCCCCTTCTTGTTGCACATCGTCCAGTGGGTCAGGGCATCCTGTCTCTCATCAAAACGGGCGCCGAGGCGGGTAGGGCTCTTGACCTGGGCCCGGTAATTGCCGACATTCCGTATGCCTGTTTCCGGGTCTTTGGTTATCCAGTTGGCGCAGGTCAAAAAGGGGGCGCTGTCAAAGCCCGGGGTGGATATAGGCACCGGGAACCGGCCAAGACCGGGGTTTTTCAATTCTTCTCCCGAATGGACCACTTCCTGCACCGGGCCCGAGGATACCTCCACCGGCGCCGCCGGATGGGAGAGGGCGTGCTCCCATTTGGCGGTAATTTCCTCCGGTTCACAGCCCAGGCCCAGGGAATAGACCCGCTCCGAGGCGGCATAGGCGCCCACCACCACCGGTATGTCATATTTCCGGCCCTTGCTGTCGATCACTTTCTCGAACATGAAGGCCCGCCGGTCTTCTTCGGCCAGGCCCCGGAACTGCCATCTCACCAGGGGATGCAGCTCAGTATCTTTATTGATCTCCTTCTTGACCCTGAAGAGAAGCCCCCTCTCCTCGAGGGTCTTCAGGTGTTGTCTCAAGTCTTTGTAGCCGTTCATGCGTGCTCCTGCTCCAATGAGTTACTTGAGTTCTTTGGGTTCTTTGGGTTCATTGGGTTTCCCCCAAACGTCCGGGGGCGGGGCAGAACTCAACGAACACAACAAACTCAAGGAACCCAAAGAACTCATAACACGTGCGCCACGACCTCGATTTCGACCAGTCCTCCGTCGTAGCCCAGCCTGGTCACTCCGACCAGTGTCGCCGGCGCACCCTCCTGGCTGCCGGCGCTCGATCCCCAGAGCTCCGGGAAATTCTGGCAGCGCCACGATGCAAGCTTCAAGAAAGCCTCAACGTCAGTGGTATAGTACCGCGCGTGGACGACGTCCCTCAAGGTTGCGCCTGCGGCCTTCAGGGCGATGGTCAGGTTGTCCACTGTCTTGCGGATCTGGGCCTTCATGTCGCCTTTGCCCACTGTGTTGCCTTCTTTGTCCACGGCTATGGCGCCGGCCAGGAAGATAAGCTTGCCGCCCTGGACCACCGCGCCATAGGAATAGGGTAGGTTCGTAGCCCAGAGTTCGCTCGACCTGATGATCTGTCTCGCCATGGCACTCCTTCATTAGAATTGATTCGGCCTGTTTCGGGGTCAGGGACGACCCCGAATACCGCTTTACGGCAAAACGACCCCGAATACCGCTTTACCGCAAGTAGTAAATTGATGGGTCTGTCCCGTACTCCTCGTGGAGCTGGCTGCCTTTCCTGGCCCGGATCAAGCGCGATACCTCGCTTTCGGGGTCATCCAGGTCGCCAAAGTACCTTGCCCCGGTCATGCAGGCGTTGACGCAGGCCGGAGTGGCCGCGCGGTCCACGCCCGGTTTCAGTCCCGCCGCCAGACCTTTCTCGACCCTCTCATAACAAAAAGTACATTTGGTGACCACGCCGGTCGGGACCGCCTGCCGGCTGAGCCTCTCCGGGGCCGTCGGCTGCTTTCCCGGATAATACGCCTGGAAACGTTCGTGGTAACTGCGGGCGCCATAGGGACAGGCCATCATGCAATAGCGGCAGCCGACGCATTTTTCGTCGTCCACGGTTACGATCCCGCACTCCTGTTTAACCGTCGCCCCGGAAGGGCAAACCTTGACACAGGCGGCATCTTTGCAATGATTGCACAATATGGGCGCGACCACCTCGTGGACGTTGGGGAACTCGCCATATTCCCTGCGCAGTACCCTGGCCCAGGAAATGCCCGGAGGCAAGAAATGCTCCGCCTTACAGGCCATCATGCATGAGCCGCAGCCGACGCAACGGACCAGGTCAATCACCATTCCGTATCTCATGGGTTTCTAATTGAAAAATTGTAAGATTGAAAGATTGGAAAATTGAAGATTACGAGGTGCATCTCTTTCACTTTTTCGATATTTCAATCTGTCCGCCCGCCAGCGTAATCAACGTGCCAAAATAATGTCTCACAGGCGGGGCCGCCTGTGATACCGGTTATCCTCCAAGATAATGTCTCACAGGCAGGGCCGCCTGTGGTACCGGATCTTCCAATCTTCCAATCTTTCAATCCTTGTAGACCTTCGCTTTGACCCCGTTGGCCTGGATACTGCCGACAACGGGATCGGTCCATTTGTAATCGATGGGCACCAGGGCGCTTTCATTGGTGAACCCCTGCCTCGAAGCCACCGGCATCGCCCAGGCGCCGAACTGCCCGGCAATCAGCAGCGTGTCGGGACGAATACCCTCCCTGGTCCTCACCCTACCCTTGAGTTTCCCGGCCGGCGATTCAACCCAGACCATGTCCCCGGTCTTGATGCCACGGCGGCTGGCAGCGCGGCTGTTCATGACAATCTCCGGCTGGTTTCCGGTGAACTCCGCCAGTTCCAGGAGCCAGGGCAACTCGATGTTCTTGCCCAATGTAAACTGGGCCAGCCGGCTGGTGACTACGAAGAATTCATACTCGCCCGGTAGCTGGTCCAGCACTGTCGGGATGTAAGTCGGCAGGGCGGTATAGGCGCTGGTGTCCCACCAGTCGACGCCCACCTCGGCCAGCTTCTCCCGCAGTTCCTCGCCTTTCTTCTTCACTGGCTCGATGTACGGGATGGGGTACCTCAAGTTGCGGCGCTTCATCTCGCTGTGGACGCCGTAAATGTCTTCCATTTTCAGCGGGGTGACGATGGCGCTGTGCTCCTTGAACCATTCCAGGTCGCGCGCCCCGCCGGAAAGGGACTTGCACTGACGATCGACGATTTCTATCCAATCATACCGCCGGCCCTCTTCAAGTTTGAACGGTTCCACCAGGCCCATAAGCTGGTTGATGGCCCGGTCATAGTCAGGGAGCATTCCCATTCGTTCGGCCAGCCCCGTAAGTATGTCGCTGATGTCCCTGGTGTTCTGCAGCGGCTCCACCACCGGCTGCCTGAGGGCTATCTGCTTATAGCGCCTGGCCACGCCCGGCGCCCTCATTGTCGGGATAAGCTCGTACCGCTCCATCTCGGTATGGTCAGGCAGGACAATGTCGGCCAGTTCGGTTGTTTCATCGTGGACATACGATATCGACAGTATGAAAGGGATGCGGGTGAGGACCGCGGCGATATGGGTCGGCTCGGCGATGGACAGCAGTGGATTGGTGCGGCAGCGGATGAACGCTTCCGGAGGAGGCGGCATCGGGAAGTTCTTCGGAGGCCGCGCCAGGTTCAGCCAAGAGAGATGTCCCGGCCGGCCCAGGCCCGACAGATGCTGCCGGGTGCTATTCATGGCGAAAGGGGTGAAGATCTCGGCGCCGTCATAGGACTTCGGCGGCCAGCTAAAAGCGTCGGACTCAAAATTGATCATGCCGTCCCTGCCGGGCTTGATGCCCATGTCCAGGAATGTCTGCTGCACCGAGCCTCCGCCGTGTCCGCCGGGGACTTCGAGGCAACCTACCAGGGCGGCCAGGATATGTGAGGCGGTGACCGATTGGTAGCAATTCATGGCCGCCTCGACCGGCCGCCCGATGATGACATGGACCGGGCGGTAGGGGAAGGTAATGCCATCGAGGGCGATAGTGCTGCCGATGCGGGCGTTTTCAACGTACTCCCTGGCTATCCGCCGGATGGTGCCGGCGGGTATTTCGGTGATTTCCGCTGCCCATTCTGGCGTGTATTGCCGCACATGGTCTTTTAACACCTGGTAGGCGGGCCGCACGCCGGCCGGTACCATCCGCCTCTGGCGGGTCCCCGCCTGTGGGTCACCTGGTGGCACAGGTGTCTCTGCCTGTGGGTCACCTGGTGGCACAGGCGTCCCTGCCTGTGGTTCATGATCTTGGTCACAACAACCTGAAACGAAGTATGAACCCTCGAGCGCCGGATCGGACATGCCGGCATCATCGTGCGCCCTGGCCCGGCCGTCTCTCCGGTCCCAGACGAGCACTTTCCCCGTGTCCGGGTCCCGGGCAAAGTCCCCCCTGGCATCCACCAGGTACGGTGCGTTGGTCATGGTCTTGAGGAATTCCTCGTCCACCTGCCCGATCTCGTTGCAGATGACATTGATCAGGCTGAGCAGGAAGGCCAGATCGGTGGCCGGTTTGATGGGAATCCATTCATTGGCCATGGAGGCGGTTGGCGTGAATACCGGATCGATGACCACCGTCTTCATTCCCCGCTGCGCCGCATCGCGCCAGGCGGTGTTCATCACCACGCCGCCGGAAGCCGCCAGGTTAAATCCAACTACCAGCAGGTAGTTGCAAAAATGCAGGTCGGGGTGGCACCGGTAGGCCGAGTGGATGTGGTTGGCGAAGGTGTGCATCGAGGAGCCGCAGCGGATGCCGGCGCCTCCCGACCACAGCGTCTGAATTGGCCCGAAGGCCTTGAAGAAGGCGTGCCAGGTCCCGTACAGGCCCAGCATCGAAGGCGAGTCGTGGTACAGGCTGAGCCGCAGTGAGTCCCTGTCACGGATCTCTTTCAGCTTTGCCGCGGTGATGTCCAGGGCTTCATCCCAGCTTATTTCCACCCAGCCGGGATCGATGCCCCGGCCCTTTTTCGGGTTGGTCCTCTTCAGCGGGCCTTTTATGCGGTGGGGGTTGTACAGCTTCTGTACCAGGCCGAAGGTCTTGGGGCATACCCGGCCCTGGTTCTTGCTCAGGCAATCGAAGCCCGGCCCGTCGGTATTGCCCTCGACGGAAACGGCGATCCCGTTTACCCGGCGCACCCGGACCAGGTCCGGACCGCGGATGCAGTCCCAACAGACCGTGGGGACGGTAACATCTTGGTTCACTTTTGTTTGCACCATTTCCTCCCCCTTTCGCGAAAGGGGGATACAGGGGGATTTTGCCTTTCTTAAATCCCCCTTAGTCCCCCTTTTTCAAAGGGGGAGACCATTTCCTCCCCCTTTTTCAAAGGGGGAGACTCCTCACATTATCATAGTATCCATTATAATCGGGTCCCCCCTTTGCCTGATCTCCAGCCCGATCATCAGCCCGCAGTTGGGACAGAAAAACTGCCGGGCAACCATCCGGTCGGGCGCCCCGAACCGGTTGACCGGGCTCAATTCTCTTATGTCAAGTTCCCTGACCATAGCATAGCTCTTGGGAGACTTATCACTTCGTCCATAAACATGGCCGCATCCCGAGCAGGCGTAGAAATCGCCCTGGCGATCGGACACCAGTTTCAGCGCCTCGCCGACCTGCAACCTGGCAGGCGCGGCCGGATCACCGGAAGATACCACGGGGGCAGCCTCCGGGAGCCTTCCCTCTTTGAGCCTTCTCTGCCGCAGCGTCTTTCTTTGCTCCATGGTATCTTGCTCCATGACCTCCCTCTTACCCTCATCGAATACGACTCCGTAAGTGTCCCGGCAGGCCTGCTCCGAATGCAGGCCATGCTGGAAGTCGAGGAGCACCCGCCGCGGCTCCCGCAACAACGGGTCGCCGAAGCCGCTGCCGCCCGAGCTGACCGATACATAGACCTCGTCGTTTCCCCAGCTAAAGCGCTCTTTGGAGTTCAGAACACGCCTTGATTCCGAGGAAAGCTGGTCAAAACCGGTGGGGATACGCGACGAAGCCAGCAACTCTTCCAGGTTGGTGCCTTTGAGGACAAGCTGGACCTGGATGCTCGGCGGGAAGCCGCCATAGATACCTTTGCCTTCGGGATGGGTAGCGCCAAAAGAATAGAAGGTGGTGTCGATGGGTCCCTGGTTGCCATAGGGTATTCTCATGATCTCGGTGCCGCTGCCGCCGCGATGCTTCCCGGGACCGATGACATCCATGGCATGCTTGCGGTAGATGTACAGTATGGGATAAAGACCTTCGGCGGTCTCGATATTGGTGATGGAATTGCACGGCGAGCCGCTGACGCCGGCGGTGTGCATTCCATCGGCATCTATCCTTGCCCCGCCCCCGCCGGCCTGGTCGGTCAGCGCGCCGTTGAAGTAGTCTCCCCTGCTGTTGAAGCCGGATATGTTGCACACCTGGATCGAGGGCGTCCATGACGCCTGTGCCTCGTTGCGGTACTTATCCGAGCAGGCCAGCATCCGGGCTATGGTGGACCCCGCCAGGAGGCCGGTGGCGAAGGCCGCCGATAGGGTCGCCAGGCTGACCGCGGCGGGATGGCTGGCGTTGTTCAGGGTCCCCGGGGCGGCGATGATCTCCACATTGTTTTCCAGGGCGCTGGGGGACCAGACGCTGTCATAGCACAGGAGCGGCAGCACGGCGGACATCACCCCGCCTTCGAGGCCGGTGCGGGTACAGTTGATCAACCCCGGCGCCTGGGGGCTGGTGCCGGTAAAGTCGAAGACCAGCCTGTCGCCCTTCTTGGTCATCGCCAGCTTGAGCCGGTAAAGGGCATTAGAGTTGCCGTCGTGGTCAATGAACCCCTCCTCGCGCCAGGTCCCATCGGGCAGCTCGAGCAGCCGTTTCTGAAACGCCCGGCGCACCAGGTCCAGTATCGCCTGCTGCACCTCCAGGAAGGTATCCCGGCCGTACTCCCGGATGACCCCGTCGATCCTTTCCCTGGCGCGGTTTATGGCCGCCAGCCGCGCCCGGAAGTTCAGGGCATTGACCCTGGGGGTGCGGCTGTTCCTTATTATCAGGTCCTCGATGTCCCTGCGTATTCTCCCCTTCTCCACCAGTCGCACCGGCGTGATCAGCGGCCCTTCCTGGTAGACGTCCTTCGCCCCGACGCAGATGCTGCCGGGGGTCATCCCGCCGACATCCAGTTCGTGCATGGCGATGCCCGCCCAGCAGACCACTTCGCCTTCCCAGAAAATGGGCGACACCATGGCGATGTCGCTCTGGTGGGTGGCGCCGGCCCAGGGGTCGTTGACCAGGAAGGCATCGCCATCGCTGTAGCCGGGATTGTCCCGCAGCTTTTCGATGATGTACTTGGTCGCCTGGTGCAAAGCGATGGACAGGCGGGAGGTGTAGACGCCGACAAAGAGGCTTTCACCCTTCGCCGTGAGCAGGGAGGTGTTGAGGTCGAAGCCTTCATAGACGATGGGCGAGGCCGATACCTGTATGGCCACCTTGCCCATTTCGTCGTTTATCATCCAGAGGCGGTGCCTCAGGATTTCAAGGGTAACCGGATCAAGTGTCATCATTTGCTCCTGTGTTATGCTGAACTTGCTCAGAAAATGTCGCCATCTCCCCCTTTGAAAAAGGGGGACTAAGGGGGATTTAAGAAACAGGCAAAATCCCCCTGTATCCCCCTTTTGCGAAAGGG
>CAZFEA010000160.1:0-7676 GCA_964518085.1 uncultured Dehalococcoidia bacterium | reverse complement strand
ACCGAAACGACCCTATTCTCACTATGACCTGCGAAGGGATACCGGTTGTGGACAGCCATGCCCTGGTTTCGCTGCGCCGCGGTTCGGAGCTTTTGGAGGCCCTGCGAGCCAGAGGAACCCCGGTTACCGGTGTCAGCATCTACCCGGAATCGGCTGGCATCCTGGCGGTGGTGTCCGTGAAGGTCCCGTATGCCAATATCGCCGATGAGATATCCCACGTGGTCTGGGGATCAAAAGCAGGCCAGCGTATTGCTTATCTGCTAGTGGTCGAGGACGATATTGACGTTTACGACAGGCAACAGGTCCTTCATGCCCTGGTGACCAAGTGCCATCCTTACCGGGGGATAACCAGGATCGAGCATGGCACCGGAATACCCCTGATCCCGTGGGCCACCACCAGGGAGAAACTTACCGGACAAGCGGCCAGGGTCTATTTCGATTGCACCTGGCCCAGAGACTGGCCGCCATCGGAAATACCGGCCAGGGTCTCGTTCAGGGAATCCTACCCGTGCGAAATTCAGGAAAAGGCCCTGGCCAAATGGAGGCAGCACGGCTACATCGGCTAATACGAAACGCCGGCTATTTCGGTGGAACTCCGCAGTAGGGGAGGCCCTGGGTGATGCCAGGGTCGACCCTGCCAGCCCTATTTCAACTGTTTTGCGAAAATCTCCCGGTTGACCTCGCGCATCTTACTCATAGTGAGAAAATGCTCTTCATTCTCGGTCATGAACTTTTCGCCGGGCTTGGCGATGAGCACTGAAGGGATGCCTTCGGTGGGAACATCTATTCGCGTGCCGGGCATCTTGACCGTCTTCACCCAGGCCGTCTGGCCTTCCCTGGTGAGCAACCAGTTGATGAATAGTTTACTGGCATTGGGATGAGCCGGCCTTGCCGGCATCGCCAGTCCACCGGTGGTGGTTTCCAGGAGCGATCCCTCGGCTATGGTGGCATAAGCAATCGGTGAACCCACGTCCAGAAAATCGGCAACCGAATTCGGTGACGGAGCGAAAGTAACCGGGTGTTTGCCCCGGGCGACCCATTCCACACCCTGGCGGGGATCCCTGGTCATAACGGGCTCATGGGCGGATAGCTTCGCCAGGAACTCCCTGGCTTTGTCCATGCCCCACAGCCGGGTCAGGAACACGGTAGCCGCCAGACCGGTGCCAAAACCGGAGGGGTCAACCATCACTATTTTTCCCTTCAACTGAGGCTTGAGCAGGTCCTGCAAGGAGGAGAATTCCGACCCCTTCAACATGTCCGTGTTGTACAGGATCATGGGTTCGAGAACTCCGTTCATGGACAAGAAGGTGCGGTCCTGGTCCACAAAAGGCACCCTCCCGATGCGCCAGGCCTTTGGATCAACCACCTCTGGCAGGAGCAGGGCCGGCGCCATCGTTTGGACGATGCCGTTGGGCTTGAGCAGGGTGTGGTGAGTGCCGCCTCCGGTATTTATGACGTCTACGGCGTAGGAGCCTGCCTTGTATTCAGTTGCCAGTCTGGAGCCGATTTCAGGCGCCGCTGCCGCGAGCACGTCTACCTCGACGCCAAATTTGTCCTTGAAAGTCTTTCCCACTTCCTTGACCCCCGCCCCAGAGATTGTATAGAAAAGCACTGAACCTTCTTTCCTGGCGTCGGCCAGTAAACGGTCCCAGTCCGCCTGCCAGTCGGGCTTTGCTTCTCTCACAGCCCCTTTGGCATCCGGCGCTGCCGGCGTGGTAGCGGGGCCGCCGCAGGCAACAAGTACCAGCAGGCTAAGGGACACAAGGATGAGACACTTTAGGGTTCCCGTCATGTTTAACACCTTTCACCTTTCATTTCATTAATTAGGGACTATTTTGCTTTTCTTTCAACCCTTGCAGGATCTTTGCCGGGGTAATGGGAAGAGACTTGATTCTGACGCCGATGGCGTCGTAGATGGCATTGGCTATGGCGGGCGCGCCGGTGTGGACCGCAGGTTCACCAACGTCCTTGGCGCCGAAAGGACCATCAGGGTCAACAGTTTCCACGATCTCCGTGTCGATGCGGGGGAGGTCAACCGACTGCGGCAGGCGATAAGCTAGAAAAGACGGATTGAGCATCTGCCCGTCTGCCCATTGGATCTCTTCGGACAGGGCAAACCCTTGAGATACGGCGATAGCGCCCTCTAACTGGGCTTCCACGTCCATCGGGTTTATGGCGTACCCGCAATCATGGGCCATCGTCTGGCCGATCACTTTCACCTCCCCTGTTTGGACGTTCACCTCGACCTCGGCGACCTGAGCACAGAAACTGTAAGTGGGCGATGACTTGCCCTCCCCCGTGGCCACGTTAAACTCGGTATCGGGGTGAAAATGCCCTTTGCCCACTACAGTTATTCCCTGGTTGAAGCCGGCCCGGATTAGCTGAGGGAATGTCAGGGATTTCAGCGGGTTGGCAGCGACGCAAACCCTGCAGTCGCGAACTTCCAGTTGCTCGATGCCAGCTTGCAGCGCCGGGGCTGCCAGCTCGAAGAGCTGACGCTTCGCGTCAGCAGCGGCCAGCTTGACCGCCCTGCCGGTGACAAAAGTTTGGGCCATGGTAAAAGCCCCAACATCCGACGCGACGTTTTCCGTGTCTCCCGACATTACCGTAATATCTTTGACAGGCAGTCCAAGCTCCTCGGCAACGATTTGGGCTAACATCGTCTCGGTGCCCTGGCCGTCTTCAACGGCGCCGGTAAGGAGGGTAGCGGCGCCGTCCTCAGTGAATTTCACTATGGCCGAAGAAGGAAACGAATGTCCGGTGTTGAAGCTGGTCATGCCGGTGGTACATCCTATGCCAATGCCACGATTGGCGCCCATTTTTTTCCTTTTGTTCTCCCAGCCGGAGTGGTGAGCAGCCCTGCGGATGCATTCGGAAAGGCCGCAACTCGTCACTACGTTCTTGAGAGGCATAATGTCGCCGGGCTGCCGGGCGTTTCTCAGCCTCAGTTCCACCGCATCTATTCCCAGGTCTTCAGCTATCATGTCCATCTGTGAGTCGTCGGCAAAGCGCATCTGGATCGACCCATGGCCGCGCATGGCGCCGCATGGAGTCTTATTGGTGTAGACGTTAAACCCTTGATACCTTACATTGGGTGCTCGATACGTCCGGAATAGTTGACTACAGGCCAGCCAGATGGCTATCGGGCCGGTGCTGGCATAGGCACCTTTATCGGCAATTACCCTGGCCTCCCGGGCTATTATCGTCCCGTCCCGCTTCACACCGGTCTTGAGATGAATCACCATGTTGTGCCGGTGCCGGGTGGTCATGAACACTTCATCGCGCGTGTACGCTATCTTTACCGGCCGCCCTGTCTTCATTGAAAGCAGGGCGGCGCAGGCATCCAGCGGAAAAACCTCGGACTTGCCGCCAAAAGCCCCGCCGACATAGGTTTTGCATATCCTGACATTGTGTTCGGGGATGTCCAGAATATTCGAAAGGACGCGACGTTTTACGAAAGGCGACATATTCGGCGTCCAAACAGACAGTCTGCCCGAGGCATCAAAGCTGGCCACCACTGCGTGGGGCTCCATCTGGCAATGGGCCTGTCGTCCGGTCTCAAAAGTATCTTCACGTATATAATCCGATTCTCGAAATCCCCTATCCGCGTCGCCGAAGTCCATCGCGGTTTTGACGCAGATGTTTCTTTCCACTTCGTGTATCAGCGGCGCTTCAGGACCCATGGCTTCCTCGGCGTCGAAAACCGCCGGAAGTAACTGGTATTCCACCTTGATCAGGTCTAAGGCCTCCTCCGCCACATCCTGATCGACGGCCGCGACCGCGGCCACTTCGTCGCCGATGTAGCGCACTTTTTCCCGGGCCAGCACAAGCTGGTCGGCATACCTGGCATATACCCCGTACTTCCTGCCTTTAGTGTCCTTGCTGGTTATGACCGCCTTGACCCCTTTCAGTTTCTCGGCGCGGGAGGTGTCGATATCCAGTATGCGGGCATGGGGATGAGGGCTTCTCAGTATCCGGCCGCATAGCATCATGGGTAATGAGATATCATCCACGTAGCTGGATTGTCCGGTAACCTTGGCCTCTCCCTCGATTCTCGGTACCCGTTTGCCGATCGTGGAATACACTTTCTTGATTCTCCTTTTCAGCGTATCCAGCTACGCCACGCTTCCTCTGCCCGCCACCACAGGGGACCACGAGTTCCTCATCTCAGCAAACCTCCCAGGATTTCATTGTTAATGGGCCGCATCGTGTCCATCATAAGGAAGTGTTCTTCATTTTGCATCATGACCTTATTCTCTGGCTTGGCCACAATTGAGGGGGAAATACCCTCCGTGGATACGTCCAGTCTGGAACCGGGCATGCGAATGCCTTTCACCCAGCTCGTTTGCCCTTCTTTGGTCAGTATCCAGTTAATCAAGAGCTTGCTGGCGTTAGGATGGGCCGGCCTGGATGGCATCGCCAGACCACCGGCTGTTATTGTTACCAACCCACCTTCGGCTATCCTGGGATAAACCAAAGGGGCGCCGGCTTCCAAGAACTCGACCACGACGTCGGGGGACGGACTGAAGTTAACCGGGTACTTTCCTCGAGCTACCCATTCTGTTGTCTGACGCTTATCCCTGCTCAGGACAGGCTCTTGCTTGACCAACTCCCTGAGATAATCTTTTGCCCGGTCCATTCCCCACAAACGGGCCAGGAACACGGTGCCGGTTAGCCCGGTCCCCGTAACCGTAGGGTCGTGCCAGGTTATCTTTCCTTTCCATTGGGGCTTCAGCAAGTCCATTATCGAAGTTATCTCCCCCTCTTTAACCATGTTCGTATTATATAGGACGAATTGTTGGAAGACATCGTTCATGGCCAAAAATGTCTTCTCTTCATCTACAAAAGGCACTTTGCCGGCGCGCCACACCTTCGGTTCAAGGACATCGGGCAAAATCAATGCAGGCGCTATAGGCTGGACTATACCCTGCGGTTTCAGCACGGTAAGATGGGTGCCTCCCCCGATGTTGATCACATCCGCCAGATAGATACCCCGTTTATTTTCTATTTCCAGTCTCGAAGCGATCTCCGAAGCGGGGGCCGCCACAAAATCCACTTCAATTCCGTATTTTTCCTTAAATCCCTTGGCAACTTCCCGCCTGGCGCCGGCAGGGGCGAGGCTATATATCCGAACCTCGCCTTCTTTACGTGCTTCGGTAACCAAGCGCTGCCACTCCGCCTGCCAATCTGAACCCACATTACCGACACTTGCGGTCGCAGTCGGCGCAACCGCCACCGGTGTTGGCCTTGCCGTACAAGCCGACAGGACAAAGATCACCACAAACAGAAAACAGGCTCTCCATTCTACTGTCAATCTATGCATCATTGATCCTTTCTCAACGGAAAATCGACGTCACATTTCTCGTGATGAGCGTTCCGAATCCCCTAAATTGTACTGTATCGGCGATGGGATTCTGAGGCGAGGAAAGGGGCTGAGATAACTCATGTCCACTGGCTCTGTTCGCACCTGCACATTACCTTGCTTCGTCCTCTTGCACTGGACGTATTTAATCCAGTTTTCGTCATCTCGATAAGGATAGTCCTCACGGTAATGGGCCAGGCGGCTTTCCTTTCTCTCGAGGGCTGACAAGTATACGAGTTCCATAAGCAACACGAAATTGCGGGCTTCATTAGCTTTCACCAGTTGGTGGGTGTCATCAGCCTTCATGCGCGGCAGGTCGTCGGTGGCGAGTTTCCTGATCTCCTCAATTGTCGTGCATATTCTTTTCTCCTCTCTAAATAGATTGGCTGCAAACGGGGTTACCGTTTTATTTACGGCACGATATATGTCGCCGGGGCTGGCTCCCTGGTCTCTGTACAATGGTGCAAAAATCAAGTCTCTAAATCTTCTGACCTGTTCCCAACGTAAGGGCAAAAAGTCTTCTGCCAGGGACATTCTCCCACAATGCTCCCCCGCGCGATAACCTACGACCATACACAGTGATTGCGTCAAGGCGCCTCGCGCCACCATGGAGGTCGTTCCGGCAGCCAAAAGACCTTTGATGTTAGTTTCACCTTGCAAGTTGATCTTCAAGCCGGATTGGGCGCTCATGCAGTAAAGCCCGACCATCGGTGTGGTCTCTACCATCTCGCGCCTGATGTCTATCCCGGAGGCATCGAAGGTACGCATGGTGAAGGGCAAGACCTTGCGCATCTTGTCGATTTTTTCTTGCTTCCAGGCGCGGAGGTCAAAAAAGACCGGCCCCCTTCCTTCCAAAATTTCTATGGCGATGGCACGGCACAGATCGCCATAGTCATTTTGCCCTGCAAATCCAATGAATTCCTTCGCGGCGGTGTCCTTATAGTTTTCCTTAAGGAATTCTTCTCCTAGCCTGTTTACGAGTTTCGCGCCCTCGGTCTGGAACTGGCCCTGGCCCCCGGTGGTGAATCTTCTGTTCCATACACTAAAAGTGTTGCTAGCTGAAACTTCCATACCACCCAACTCGCCACCGGCCCGATAGCCCATTGCCTGACCGTCCCCCGTTACGTTATCCGCGTATCCCAGGTGTAGCTTAGCGCTGGCCCCACCCGTCGTGAGAACTACTGATTTGGTTCGGAAAACCACGAACTGTCCGCTGCGGGTATTGAGGCCAACGGCACCCACAATCTGCCCATCCGTAGGATCTTGACCATCCGATGTAAGAAGGTCGGTAACCATAGTCCTTTCAACCAGTTCCACCCCCTTCTTCAGCGCTTCTCTACGTAGCACATCGATGACCTGCTTTCCTTCCGCTAGGGCCCATGCCTTGACCTTCCAACCCCTTGTCCATTGGTCGGTCTTGAAAGCTTTTTTTTCATCCTTCTGGAAAATGGCTCCCCAACTTTCCAATTCCCGAACCCTATCGCCGTTTTCTTCGACCAAGGCTCTAAGCCAACGCTGATCGGCCAAGAAAGCCGCGCGTTCAATAATGTCCGTCATGACAGGTTCTTTCATCTCTTCACTTAAGGGTGCCAAATAGCCATGGCAAAAGACGCTGACACCACTCCTCCCTACTTTAGCCTTTTCTGCAACAATTACTCTTCGAGCAAAATCTTTTGCCCTGATAGCAGCCCATAGACCTGCCATTCCACCTCCCACGACCAGCACGTCGGTTTCAATCGTGTCTGTGCTCTCCATCGTGACCTTCATAAAGCCTTTCTAATAATCTGACGGCGACGAAAATCTCTAATTGGTTAACAGGTGTCCCCATTTCCTCTTTACTTCATTCACAATATCTGGGTGGGTTCTTATTTCCTCGGGAAACTCCCCAATCCATTCATAGGGCTTGCACGCGTCGATAATTGCCCTTGAATTAAAATAGGCATTCGTGGGCTTACGGATAGTGGGGTCCAAAGGCGTGCTCCAGCAGCGGCGGACAATGTCAATGTCCTTCTCCGGATCGGACCGGGTGCACATTGCCCACAGCACTTCTTGTGTATTTGAAGGATCGATGTCATGATCTACCACAACGACATACCTACCATGGTAGCCACCCCCGGATCGCGCTTGCGAGGCGATGAGAGCCGCTTGCCTGGCATGCCCCGCGTATCTTTGTCTTATGGCAACAACAATGAAATAGATCCCCAGGTTCTGCAGGCCAGCCCATACCCCCACGACATCGGGCACTCCTTCCTCAATAAGCTCTACATATAATCTCGCGCTTCTCATCAAATCACTGTAATACGTAGAATCGCTG
>CAZFEA010000159.1:3789-7678 GCA_964518085.1 uncultured Dehalococcoidia bacterium | reverse complement strand
TTTGGGCCGACGCCATTTGACAAAACGCCTGAGCGTGCTACAATGGTAGCCAGTTTAATAGGACAAAGGCTGAGAACAGGACTAGTAAGTTTCCCGGCGGGGCTTCAGAGAGCCGGGCAAGGTGTGAGCCGGCGCCAGCGCAGAAACCGAATGGACCTGGGAGCCGCCAGCCCAAAGGGCAACCGAGTAGGCCTGGCCGGAGCGAGCACCGTTATCATAGCTCAGGATATTCAAGACTGCTGCGCCCGGAGATTCCGGCCTTCGCCAGAATGACGTAACGAAGCCAGTTTTGGCCTTCGCCGGAATGACGGAGGAGTCAGCGTATCCGAAAATGAGTGGCCAGTGTTTCCATTTATGGCGCACTGGCAATAAGGGTGGCACCGCGGAATTTTAACCCCGCCCCTTACCAGGGCGGGGTTATTTTTTTATCCGGACACTGCTATGAAAGCAAACACAAACACCCATCACCTGCACCCGCGAGGCGCGGGTGAAAACGATGCGGCACAGGCATCCGCCGGCGGCGGACGCCAGAGGCGGATGGCTATTTTCCCGGGGAGTGCGGGCGTAATGAAGCCGGTTTTCCGGGAGCTCCCGGCTGACCTGGAGACGCCGGTATCGGTATTTTTGAAGCTGCGCAACGGGGCTCCTTCATTCCTCCTGGAAAGCGTCGAAAAAGGCGAGCAACTCGGCCGTTACTCGTTCATCGGCGCTAACCCCTCGCTGACACTCACTTCCCGGGGAAACAGGGCCGAGATAACCGAAGCCGGGCAAGTCCGGCACGTGGACCTCGGCCCTCCGTTCAAAGGTCCGGACGTGCTCCACGTTTTGCAGGGAATCCTGGCCCGGCGCCGGGCGGTCCCGGTCGCCGGTCTGCCGCGTTTCTATGGCGGCGCTGTCGGCTATATAGGTTATGACGTGGTGAGCTATTTCGACCGCGTTCAGTCGCCGGAGAAGGACGAACTGGGCGTTCCGTCGGCGGTCTTCCTGGTTACCGAGAGCCTGGTAGTTTTCGACCATGTCTCGCAGAAAATGAAGATCGTGGTCAACGCGGCCGAAGGGGAAACCGAACAGGAAGCGCAGAGGAAGATCGATGAGATCATTTCCCGGCTGGAGCGTCCTGTACCGCAAACCGCTTCCGGCGGAAACCCGGCCGCGGGAAACGAGACCGGTTACCGGTCCAACTTCACCAGGGAGCACTTCAAGGAGGCCGTAGTAAGGGCGAAGGAATACATCCGCGCCGGGGACGCCTTCCAGATCGTCCTCTCCCAGCGCCTGCAGAAGAAGACTGCCGCCGGGCCTTTCGACATTTACCGCGCATTGCGCATGTTGAACCCGTCGCCATATATGTTTTACCTGGACTTCCAGGACTTCCAGCTCATCGGTTCTTCGCCGGAGATGCTGGTGAAGCTCGAGGACGGCCGGGCCGAGACCAGGCCCATCGCCGGCACCAGGCCCCGGGGCGCCAGCGAGGCCGAGGACAAAGCCATAATTGCCGACCTCCTGGCAGACCCCAAAGAGCGGGCGGAACACACCATGCTGGTGGACCTGGGCCGGAATGACCTGGGCCGGGTGTGCAAATTCGGCACCGTCCGCGTGCCGGCCTACATGACCACCGAAAAGTATTCTCATGTTATTCACATCGTATCTTCGGTGATCGGTGAGCTGAAGGAAAACTATGATGCCTACAGCCTGATGAGGGCCTGCTTTCCGGCGGGTACATTGACCGGGGCGCCCAAGATCAGGGCCATGGAGATTATTGCCGAGCTGGAAAAAACGCAGCGTGGACCGTACGGCGGCGCTGTGGGCTATTTTGGTTTCAGTGGTAACATGGACACCTGCATAACCATACGCACCATCGTCATGAAAGGTGACACCGTTTACCTGCAGGGCGGGGCGGGAATCGTGGCCGATTCCGATCCCGAATCGGAATACCACGAGACCCTTCGCAAGATTCAGGCTCTGAAAGAGGCGGTTCACATGGCCGAAAGCAAGTCCAGGCCGGCAGCATCGAGCGCCTACTAGCAGCGAAAGGGGAATGCGTGATCAAGGAAGCTATTGCCAAACTTGTCGAAAGAACCGACCTTTCCAGGACCGAGGCTGAAAGCGTGATGGGTGAGATCATGCGCGGTGAGGCTACTCCTGGCCAGATCTGCGGGTTCCTGGTGAGCCTGCGCATGAAGGGTGAGACTATCGACGAGATCGCCGGCTGCGCCACTGCCATGAGATCCAGCGCAGTGAGGATAACCCCCAGGTCTACTCGCCTGGTGGATACCTGCGGCACCGGGGGGGATAGCAGCGGCACCTTCAACGTATCAACTATAACCGCCATGGTAGTCGCGGGAGCCGGGCTGAAGGTAGCAAAACACGGCAACCGCTCGATCTCCAGCCAGTGCGGCAGCGCCGACCTGCTGGAGAACCTGGGAGTGAAAATCGACCTCGGCCCGGAGGGTGTTGCCCGCTGCATCGATGAAGTGGGCATCGGTTTCCTTTTCGCCCCCAGGTTTCATCCGGCGATGAAGTATGCCGCCGGGCCACGCAAGGAACTGGGCATCCGGACAATTTTCAATGTCCTCGGTCCTCTTACCAATCCGGCCATGGCCAGGATCCAGCTACTGGGCGTATTTTCCGCGAAATTGACTGAACCCATCGCCGAAGTCCTCAACCTGTTGGGGACTGAAAGCGCCATGGTGGTCCACGGCGCCGGCGGGATGGATGAACTCACCGTCACCGGGATCAATCGGATCACCCGGCTATATCGGGGCAACCTTCAGACCTTTGATCTCGACCCGATGGACCTGGGACTGCCCCCGGCGCGCATGGAGGACATCATCGGGGGTCCTGCCCCGCAATGTACCCGGATGGCGCTGGAAATACTGGAAGGCAGGGAAGGTCCCAGGCGCAACATGGTGTTGTTGAACAGCGCCGCTGTGTTCGTTGCTGAAGGGTCCGTCGCTGATTTCGTTGAAGGAATCGCCCTGGCTGCGGAATCAATAGATAGAGGCAAGGCCAGGCAGAAGCTGGATGCGCTGGTCAAGCTGAGCCAGCAGCTCGCGAACGCTTGAGTTCATAGGGTTCGTTGGGTTCTTTGAGTTCTACCCCCCATGCCAGGAAACCCAGCGAACTCAAGGAACTCAAAGAACCAGGTTTCACCCTCACCCTGACCCTCTCCCGTCGAGGGAGAGGGGAACAAAGTGATATGTTTCTCGACAAGATCGTAGCCAGGGTTCAGGAACGGCTGCCGGACCAAAAAAAGGCAATGCCGCTCCCCCGGATCATGGAAGAGCTGCCGGGCGCGCCCCCACCGCGGGATTTCGCCGGCGCGCTCCGCAGGGCCGGGTTTGCCATCATCGCCGAAGTGAAAAAAGCTTCTCCGGCCAGGGGATGGCTCCACCAGGAGATGGACATTTTGAAGCAGGCTGAGGCTTATGAGCGGGGCGGCGCCAGTGCGGTTTCGGTCCTGACCGAGCCGGACTTCTTCAAAGGCAGTCTCGCCGACCTCAGGGCGGTCCGAGACGCGATCACCCTGCCGGTGTTGCGCAAGGACTTCGTAGTTGAACGGTACCAGGTCTATGAAGCGCGTCTGAACGGAGCCGATGCCCTGTTGCTCATCGTTGCCATTCTGACACCCGGCACACTGGGCGAACTGATAAAGCTGACCCGCGAATTGGGCATGGCCCCGCTGGTGGAGGTCCACTCGAAAGCGGAAACGGAAATTGCCGTCAGGGCGGGGGCGCGCGTCATCGGCATCAACAACCGCAACCTGGCTGATTTTTCCGTCGACCTCGATACCAGTTTCAGGTTGAGACCGCTAATCCCCGCTGACATCACCGTGGTCAGTGAAAGCGGCATCGCGACCGCCGAAGATGCCGCCAGGCTAAAGGCTGCGGGC
>CAZFEA010000159.1:244-3689 GCA_964518085.1 uncultured Dehalococcoidia bacterium | reverse complement strand
CTCTTGAATCTTAAATCTTAGATATTTAATCTCTTACGATGGTTAGAATCAAGATCTGCGGCATAACCAACCTGGAGGATGCCTTGCTGTCCATCGATGCCGGTGCGGACATGATCGGTTTTGTCTTCGCCCCGAGCCCTCGACAGCTAACGGCTCAAAAGGCGGCAAAAATCATCGCCGGCCTGCCGCCGGGCATTATCAAAGTAGGCGTTTTTGTCGATAGCCCCCTGGCCGGGGTGACAACGACGCTGGCAGATTGCGGGCTTGATATGGCCCAGCTCCATGGCTCGGAAAGCCCCGACTTCTGCCGGGGCGTGGGTCCGGACAGGACGATCAAGGCTTTCCGGGTGCGGGATGCCGCTGTCCTCCAGGAAATGAAGTCTTACCGGGTCCATGCCTTCCTCCTGGATGCCTATCATCCGGCCAAAGCCGGGGGGACAGGACGGACTTTTGATTGGGATATTGCCAGAAATGCCAGGAAATATGGTAAGATTATCCTCTCTGGTGGTTTGAACCCTGAAAACGTGGCCGAAGCCATTCGGACGGCGCAACCCTGGGCTGTAGACGTGTCCAGCGGCGTCGAGGCCAGACCGGGGAAGAAAGACCCGGAAAAAGTGACGGCTTTCATTAAAAACTGTAGGGTGGGTTAAGCGCAAGAGGGGTGGGGAAGGTGATGAGGGAGGAGCGCGAACCCACCGCGAGGAGCTAAAAGTTAGTCTGTAGGGGCGAACCGGAGAGACTGCTTGCAGGCTCGGCGGCTCGCCCGGACAACATGGGTCAGAAGTTGAACACCGTTCTTCACCCTCACCCTGGCCCTCTCCCGTCGAGGGAGAGGGATTTGTACCTGGAGCAAATTAATGAAACTCCCTGATGGTCTGGGCCACTTCGGCCCGTATGGCGGGCAATTCGTGCCCGAGGTGCTCATGCCCGCCCTGACGGAGTTGAAGATGGCCTATGCCGAGGCCTGTGCCGATAATTCCTTCTGGGCCGAGCTGGGCCACCTGTGGCGCAACTTTGCCGGCCGCCCCACCCCCCTCTATTTTGCCCAGCGGCTGACGGCCCACTGCGGCGGCGCCAGAATCCTGCTCAAACGTGAAGACCTGGCGCACACCGGCGCCCACAAGATAAACAATGCCCTGGGGCAGGCCTTGCTGGTAAAAAAGATGGGCAAGAAAAGGATCGTGGCCGAGACCGGCGCCGGCCAGCATGGCGTGGCCACGGCTACAGTGTGCGCCTTGCTGGGCCTGGAATGCATTGTCTACATGGGGGCCGAAGACATCAAGCGGCAGTCGCTCAACGTCTTCCGCATGAAGCTCCTCGGCGCCGAGGTCAGGCCGGTGACCGCCGGCAGCCAGACGCTGAAGGAAGCCATCAGCGAGGCCATCCGGGACTGGATTACCAACATCAAGACCACCTATTACCTCATCGGTTCCGTCGTAGGCCCCCATCCCTATCCCATGATCGTCAGGGATTTTCAATCGGTCATCGGGCGAGAAGCCAGGGACCAGGTCCTCTCGGAGTACAAAAAACTGCCCGATTGCATTGTCGCCTGCGTCGGCGGCGGAAGCAATGCCATGGGCATTTTCTATTCTTTTCTCGACGACAAGGATGTCCGGCTCATCGGCGTCGAGGCGGCGGCAAAGGGGTTGGGGAAGGGCCTTCATTCGGCGACCCTGGCCGAGGGCAAGGTGGGCGTTCTCCATGGCAGCAAGTCCTATTTGCTCCAGGATGAACACGGCCAGGTCAAGGAGACCACCAGCATTGCCGCCGGTCTGGACTATCCCGGGGTGGGTCCGGAACATGCCTACCTGAAAGACCGGGGGCGGGCCACCTACACCATCGCTACCGATGACCAGGCGCTGGAGGCATTTCAATTGTTATCCAGAATGGAGGGCATAATTCCCGCGCTGGAGTCTTCCCACGCCGTGTATCACGCCACGCGGCTGGCGCCGGCCCTCAAGCCGGAGCAAATCGTGATCGTCAGCCTTTCCGGCCGGGGAGATAAAGACCTGAACACGGTCTCAAAAGTCATGGGGATAACGCTGTGAGCCGGCTGAGTGAGGTTTTCGCCCGGCCCAACCACAAGGCGCTGTTGGCCTTTGTCACCATCGGTTATCCCTCCATCGAGG
Organism: uncultured Dehalococcoidia bacterium; assembly: GCA_964518085.1. Classification (GTDB taxonomy): domain Bacteria; phylum Chloroflexota; class Dehalococcoidia; order JACQUA01; family JACQUA01; genus JACQUA01. Next base: position 1,560 of record CAZFEA010000159.1, on the reverse strand, counting down.
CCACACTGGAAACGGTGCCGCGGCTGGTTGAACACGGCTGCGATATCATCGAACTGGGCATCCCATTCTCGGACCCCCTGGCTGACGGGGCGACCATTCAGGAGGCCAGTTTCCAGGCGCTGCAACAGGGAGTCACTCCCGGCGACTGTCTCAGCGTCGCCGCGCAATTGCGAAAAGAGGTCCAGGCCCCGCTGCTATTTCTCACCTATTACAATCCCATCCTGGCTTTCGGGCAGCAGAGGTTCTGCAGCCGGGCCATGGCCGCCGGAATAGATGGCTTCATCATCCCGGACCTGCCGCCGCAGGAGGCGGACCACCTGGATGCCCAGGCCTGCAAGGAAGGGATGAGCCTTATTTACATGATTGCGCCCAATTCACCGGACTACCGCATCAGGATGGCGGCGGAGCGGGGCAGCGAGTTCCTGTACCTGGTATCGCTCACCGGGGTTACCGGCGCCCGCACCTCGGCGCCGGAGGGCCTGGAGGAGTTCGTCGGCCGGGTGCGCAAACTTACCGGCAAGCCCTTGTGTGTCGGCTTCGGCATATCGACCCCGGAGCAGGCCCGGCAGGTGGCCCGGGTTGCCGACGGGGTGATCGTAGGCAGCCGGCTGGTCCAGTTGATGAAAGAAGGTGACAGCCAGAAGTTGCTGACGTGGATTGACGACCTGAGAGCCGGGCTGGATAGTCTCCCCCTTTGAAAAAGGGGACTTCGGACAGTCTCCCTCTTTGAAAAAGGGGACTTCGGACAGTCTCCCTCTTTGAAAAAGGGGGACTAAGGGGGATTTAAGAAGGAAGATAGAAAAGGCAAAAAGGGTTCGTGAAACCACGAATGAACACGAATTAACACGAATACATAACGACTTTAGTGTGAACTTATGACAGTATTATTTATTCGTGTCTATTCGTTAAATTCGTGTTCATTCGTGTTTCACGTCCCTTGCTCAGAAAATACCGGTACCACAGGCGGCCCTGCCTGTGAGAGCATGGTTTTTCATGCTTCATGGCGCTCGCAAGCGGGCATGCTTGCTTGTTTTGGCACTGCGAAATTTGAAATCTAGTTGACAAGGAGGAATTCCATGGAGCCAGTAAAGTTTGTCCTGAATGAACGGGAGATGCCCACGAGGTGGTACAACATCCTGCCTGACCTGCCAGAGCCATTGCCGCCGGTCCTTCACCCGGGGACGGGCCAGCCGGTAACCCCTAACGACCTGGCGCCCCTGTTCCCGATGGGTCTGATCATGCAGGAATTCCATCCCGAGCCCTACATCGACATCCCCGAGGAAATCCAGCAGGTCTATCGCCTGTGGCGGCCCAGT
>CAZFEA010000159.1:0-234 GCA_964518085.1 uncultured Dehalococcoidia bacterium | reverse complement strand
CAGTCCGTTGTACCGGGCGCGGCGGCTGGAAAAGGCCCTGGACACCCCCGCCAGGATCTTCTACAAGAACGAATCAGTGAGCCCCGCCGGAAGCCACAAGCCCAACACCGCTGTCCCCCAGGCCTATTTCAACAAGAAGGAAGGGGTCAAACGCCTGGCTACCGAGACCGGCGCCGGTCAATGGGGCAGCGCCCTGGCCATGGGCTGCATGTTCTTCGGCCTGGAATGCAAGGT